>CAMYZD010000001.1 GCA_947303735.1 uncultured Bacteroidales bacterium
TGGTGCTCTTCACCTCGAACACACCGTCGCCGAGGTTCAAGATGGAGATATCGAACGTACCACCGCCGAGGTCGAACACTGCAACGTTCATATCCTGATTCTTCTTGTCCAGACCGTAAGCCAGTGCGGCAGCGGTAGGCTCGTTGACGATACGGCGCACCTTCAAGCCTGCAATCTCGCCAGCCTCTTTGGTGGCCTGACGCTGACTGTCGTTGAAGTAGGCGGGGACGGTGATGACGGCCTCGGTCACCTCGGTGCCGAGGTAGTCTTCGGCGGTCTTCTTCATCTTCTGCAGCACGATGGCGCTAATCTCCTGCGGGGTGTAGAGGCGGCCATTGATGTCCACGCGCGGCGTGTTGTTGTCGCCCTTCACCACCTTGAACGGTACGGCCTCAATTTCCTTGGTCACCTGGTCGTAGGTCTCGCCCATAAAACGTTTGATACTGTACACCGTGTTGTGAGGGTTGGTGATAGCCTGACGCTTGGCGGGGTCGCCCACCTTGCGGTCGCCGTTCTCGATAAATCCCACTACCGAGGGAGTGGTGCGGTTGCCTTCGCTGTTGGCGATAACAACCGGCTCGTTACCTTCCATGACTGATACACAACTGTTAGTTGTTCCTAAGTCGATTCCAATGATTTTTCCCATGATATTCTATTTTTTTATTTATTCAACATATTTTATTTCTGCCAACCCTTGCGGGTGACACTCCTGTCAAATCAACATTCGTGCCATCCCTGCCAGACATGCCATGGACTGACAAAATGACAGACTGCCGCTTGTCACCCCTCTCCCAATATGCCAAAAATGGTTTTTTCTCCTTTCCCTCGGCGATGTCAGAAAAAAAGTGTATTTTTGCATTTCGATTCATTAATTGAATCGTTGGCTATAAGTCATTATAATAATGTAATATATTTTCTGGCAATCCATGGGCAACCCAATCTTCAACCGCACCGAACTGCTCGTAGGCTCCGACGCCATGCAGCGTATTGCTGAGGCGCGTGTCATCCTTTTCGGTGTTGGCGGAGTGGGTTCGTGGTGTGCCGAAAGCCTTGTGCGCAGTGGCATTCAGCACCTCACCATTGTCGATTCCGACCGCGTCTGTGTCACCAATATCAACCGCCAACTGATGGCCACCTCCCACACGGTAGGGGAGGTCAAGGTCGATGCTCTTCGCGAACGTCTGTTGCAAATCAATCCTCGGGCCGATGTCTGTGCCTTGCAGGAAATATACAGTCGCGACACCCACGACTCGTTCCTCCTAGAGCAATACGACTATATAGTTGATGCCATCGACAGCCTCAGCAACAAGCTCGAGCTCATAGTCCGTGCCACCGACAAGTCTCTGGCTCGCGATGGGCGTTACCCCATCTTCTTCAGTTCGATGGGAGCGGCGTTGAAGATGGACCCCACTCAGATTCGGGTCTCCGAGTTTTGGGAAGTCGACGGCTGTCCCTTGGCGGCCGCCCTCCGTCGTCGGATGCGCCACCTACACCGTTTCCCTGGGCGCAAATTCCGCTGTGTGTGGAGTCCCGAGGTGCTATCCAACAAAGGGCAGGTGCAAGGCTGCGGTACGGCTGCGTGCCTCTGCCCGAAAAATACCGCCGCAGGCGTGCGTCCTGATCTCGACCGACATGAGTGGTGCAGCTCTAAGGCGCAGATCAACGGTTCCATGGCCCACATCACCGCCATCATGGGCTTCACCCTCTCGGGCCTCATCCTCCAGCACCTGACCCGTCCTACTCAATAAAGCAGCATTAACACACGATGAATATAGAACAACTCTACCAAACCTATCTCCAGTCGCGCCGTGTCACCACCGACTCGCGGCAGATTACTCCCGGATGCCTCTTCTTTGCCTTCCGGGGAGCTACTTTTGATGGCAACGCCTTTGCGCCCCAGGCCTTGGAGCAGGGTGCCGCGCTCTGTGTCATCAGCGACCCACAATATAAGGTCGACGACCGCTGTGTGGTAGTCGACGATGTGCTTGCCACTCTCCAGCAGCTGGCAGCCCACCACCGTCGCCAGCTCACTGTCCCCGTCATTGGCATCACAGGCACCAACGGAAAGACCACTACCAAGGAGCTGGTCCACGCCGTCCTCGCCCGTCGTTACCGCACGCATGCCACCACGGGCAATTTCAACAACCACCTCGGGGTGCCGCTGACGTTACTTTCTATCCCCGCTGACACGCAGATAGCCATCGTTGAGATGGGTGCCAACCACCCTGGAGAGATAGAGGCGCTATGCCGCATTGCCGACCCCGATTTTGGCCTCATCACCAATGTGGGTCGTGCCCATTTGGAGGGTTTCGGCAGTTTTGAGGGGGTCGTTCATACCAAGACCGAACTCTACCGCCATCTGGCTGCCAAGCACGGCTCCGCTTTTGTCAATGCCGATAATGACATCCTCATCCAGCAGGCCGACCTGTGTCATCTGTCAGCGCACACCTATGGCTCAGTCGAGAAGGCGCAGGTGCGTGGACATTTGGTAGGTTCCGACCCGTACATGAAGTTCTATGTCGAGGAAGGCGACAACGTCTACACCATCCAGTCGCAGCTGCTGGGCAACTACAATTTCGACAATGCCATGGCGGCCGTGGCCGTAGGGCGGCATTTCCGAGTCGACCTGTGGGATATCAAAGAGGCCATAGAGCAATACGCTCCCTCCAACCGTCGCTCCCAATACAAGGAAACCGGGCGCAACACACTCTTTCTCGACTGCTACAATGCCAACCCCTCCAGCATGAAGGTGGCGTTGGACAACCTGCAGTCGCTGCCCAAGGAGCACAAAGTGGCCATGATGGGCGGCATGAGGGAACTAGGCGATGCAAGCCAGGCCGAACATGAAACCATCGTGAACCGCCTGCTAAGCTGCCCCGACATCGAGGCAGTGTTGGTAGGGCCTGAGTTTGCCTTTGCGGCCGACAATGCCTCGCTGCAATGGTTCCCCGATGCCGATGCGGCGGTGGCTTATTTCGCTGCCCATCCTCTCAGTGGCGCCACCATCCTCCTCAAAGGCTCCAATGGTGAACAAATGTGGAAACTCGAGCCGGTACTCTAATTCCATATCACTGTCTTCCCCCTTTTTCTCTTCGCCTGTTCAAAAAGTGAAAGGGCGAAGAGTTGCTTTTATCAATGTCTTGGGTATGGTTAGTTATTGATTGATATATAGTGTGTTATGTATTGTTTTTCGCTGATGTATGCGAATAAGTAGGGGCAATGAATCAAAGGAGGAACGGAGGAAGGGTATAGGCAGGATGGGGTGAATGTGGAGTGAAAGATTGAGGTTGGGGGCTTGAAAAAAGGATTGCGGTGCCGTCAGGGTGAGCTTGAGCTATGAAGGACGGCACCGCAATAGGTGAAGATGATGGTCTATTTCAGCATGAATTTAATGGGTATCTGGAATCTTGACCGCGTAGGTTTGCCCTTGAAGCGTGCGGGCTTCCATTGAGGCATCGCCTTGATAACGCGCAGAGCCTCTTCGTCGCATCCGCCGCCTATTCCTCGAAATAGCGTAACGTCACCAATGTTGCCGTCAGGCTCAACAATAAACTGCACAAACACCCTGCCCTCAACCCCGTCGGTCTTGGCTTGTTCGGGATAGACAATCGACTGGGCAATAAAGTTGCCCATTGCCTCGAAACCTCCGGGGAATTCAGCAAGTTCGATAGGGCTATTATCCTCCTTGTTAAACCAGTCCAAAATGTCGTCTGCATCATTCCAAGCCACTTGATACCAATTAACTGAGCTGTCGCTAAGATTCATCATAGCGGTAACCCGACTTGACTTCGCCACAGTTTCGTGTATATTGATATTAAAGCGGACAGCCTCGGCAGAATCGGCAAACTCTTTGTGTTCGCCAACAGAGTCGAGGGGGATAATAACCCCCATAAACTCACGCTCCACCAACTTGCCGTCACGGTAAGTTTCGGTGAAGGGTTGCACGAGGTAGGTGCCGTCGGGGATGGTGGCCTGCTCTTGAGTAGGCTCTTGGTTCTTGCAATTGGCAAACAGCAGCAAGGCTGCCACTGGCAAGGCTGACAATGCCTTGACCCACCCTCTGTGGGATTTAGGTTGATTCATCATGGTAATACGGTTTTTTATTGTTGAAAAATGGAAATTATTCACTATTGGACTGTATTTCATGCCTGTGGCCTGCTTGAAGAGAAGTTGTAGGTAATGGCTGTATGTCTCCTCGTTGCCTTGGCGAAGCACTGCCTCATCGGCCAAGTATTCGTGTATGGTGCTCAGTTCGCGCACATATAGCCAGGCAAATGGGTTGAACCAAAGCAGGCAGCGTACCAACTGCACAAACAAGGTGTCCCAACTGTGGCATTGTCGCACATGGGCCAGTTCGTGGGCTAGCACTTGGACAGACTCCTCGTAGGTAAGGCCTTGACGATTGATTGCTACGTGGTTGAAGAATGAGAAGGATGAATCTATATTATCGTCGTCCGCCACGTAGTAGTGCCTTTGGCTGGAGCCGGAGTTGTACGATTGCGCTGAGAAGGAAAAAAGGTGCAGTTTTCGCCAGGTGGCGATGTACCTTGCTGCCAATAGGAGGAGAGATAATGCAAATCCTGCCCAATAGATTAGAGCCATTATCTGCCAAGGGTCGATGCTGTTGGTGTTGGGAAGGCCGGTGGCAGCCTCTCTTTGTGTCGGGGAGGTAAGGGGCGTCTCCTCACCCTGTATGGGCAGAGAAATTAGGTACCCGTTTCCTGACACAGAGTAGCTCGTGACGGGTACGGTGGGGTGAACAAGGGGAATCAACAGGCTCAAGGCAAGGGTTGTCAGTAGGAAGAACCTGTTTAACCGTAGGCAGTGCTCTTTATGTAGCAGCAGCCTGTACAAGCCCCAGAACAGTGCTGTTCCGATAACGACAAAAAGTAGGTAGCGTGTCATTTTTCCAATTCTTTAGTTAGAGCCTCTAAGTCTTCGAGCGTGACGGCCTTTTTGTCGACTAGGAATGAGACCATGTCGCGGAATGATGACCCGAAATAATTCCTCGCCATCTTACCTAGTATTTGGCTGGAATAGTCGTCTCGGCTGACGAGAGGGTAGTAACGGTTGGACTTGTTGAAGGTGGTGTGGCCGACATAGCCTTTTTTCTCCAATATCCTAACTACGGTTAGTATGGTGTTGTAGGCGGGTTTGGGAGGTTCGATGGCTGACACTATCTCGTTGGCGAAACCTTGTTTTATCGACCAGATGGCCTGCATGACCTGCTCTTCGGCGGGTGTAAGTTCTTTTGTCTCTTGTGCTTTCATTGGGTATGAATTAATTTTTTAGTTCTATAACGTAAAAGTTGATGTATTATTGTACGGAATAGTTCTTTTTAACAAAAAAAGTTTGTGGTTGATTAATAATATTGGTGTGTGTAGTGGGGGAATCGGGTGTTGGGATAGGAGAAAATCATTATTTTTAGGTATTGGTCGGATGGGAGAGTTGGGGTAACTTTGCACTTACAAAAACAAAACAATATTATGCACAATAAAACCCTCAAAACTATTATTTTCACAGCTTTATTGTTGGGAGCTGGGTTGAGCGCCAGGGCTCAAAAAGACACGCTCGACAAGCCTTCGAGACTCACTATTGGTGGGTATGGTGAGGCTGTATATAATTATAATTTCTATAGTGATAACGTATTTCGCTACTCACATGCCGACCGATATACCGAAAGTAAGGGACATGGACGGGTGGACCTTCCCCATGCCGTCATCACACTGGGCTACGACATGGGTAGAGGATGGAGTGTGGGTACCGAGGTGGAATTTGAACACGGAGGCATCGAGGTGGCGGTAGAGAAGGAAACAGAGGAGACGGGTGAGTTTGAGCAAGAAGTGGAGCGTGGCGGTGAGGTGGCGTTGGAGCAGTTCTGGGTGCAGAAGAGTTTCAACCGCCATCTGAATCTGAGAATGGGCCATATCGTGGTGCCGGTAGGCATGACCAATAACAACCATACGCCCGACCACTTCTTTTCGGTGTACCGTCCTGAAGGCGAGAACACCATCATGCCCTGCACCTGGCACGAGACGGGCGTAAGCCTGTGGGGCCGTGCTGGTGCATGGCGCTACGAGGTGCAGGTGCTGCCTGCGTTGAATAGCAATCTCTTCACCGAGTCGGGATGGGTACACAACGGTTCGGCTTCGCCCTATGAGTTCCGCCCAGCCAACAGCTTGGCGGGTGCTGCCAGAGTGGACTATATGGGCATTCGCAATCTGCGGCTCAGCCTCAGCGGCTATGTGGGCAACAGCTTCAATAACGATATAACCACAGCAGTGTATTCTGAGACTTCGCGCTACCGCGATGCACTAGGGACGGTGCTGATTGGAGCCTTTGATTTCGACTATCGAAATGCATGGCTGGTGGTGAGGGGCAACTGTGATTATGGCTACTTGGGCGACGCTGGGTTGATTTCGACACGCAACAAGAACCAAACTACCATGACGGGTAATCCCTATCCCCATACGGCGGTGGGCAAAGGGGCCTACGACTATTCGCTGGAGGCAGGCGTAGACTTGCTGGCATGGACCTGCTGGCGACATGGAGTGAGGCATTTGTATCTTTTCGGTCGTTATGACCGTTACGACAGTTTCATTCCTGCCACAGGCTTCGACGACATTGGCTGGACAGAACGTCAGGTACTGTCGGCAGGCATCAACTACTATCCTTTGAAGCATATTGCCATAAAGGCAGAGGCAGGTGTCCGCCAATTGAACGGAAATTACAACGACGAGCCATTCGTCGCACTGGGCATCACATGGGTCAACTTTAATTTTGCACACTAAATTAATCATTAAAATATCTATCAATGAAAAACGTACGTATTAGAATTATGCTGGTGGCAGCCTTGGCGGTTGCCTCAGCGAGTTTCATCTCCTGTAGAGATGATGACAGCCAAACTGTCGACGACCAACTGGCCGCACAGGTGGCAGAACAATTTGTAGACCACACCGTGGCTCCGACCTATACGGCTTTAGCCGCTAAGGCCGAACTGCTGGCTTCACAATTGGCAGCCTTGCGTCAGAACCCCACCAACGCAGGGGTAGAGGAGGCTTGTCAGACCTTCCTTGATGCCCGTGAGCAGTGGGAAAAAAGTGAGGCCTTTCTGTTTGGTGCAGCAGGTGACTTCGGCATCGATCCCCACATTGATTCGTGGCCTTTGGACGAGGATGCTTTCCATACGCTGATGTATGAGAGTCCTGCCATGATTGCCGCCCTTGACGGAGAGGATGGTGATGTGGTGGCCGGCGAGCGTCTGGGTAATGCCTTGTTGGGCTTCCATGGGCTGGAGTATATCCTTTTTGCCGACGGCAGAGCAAAGCATGCTGCTGACATCACTGAGAATGAATGGATTTACGCCGCCGCAGTGGCGGGTGACCTGCGAAACCGTTGCTATCAACTGGAAGTGGGCTGGTTGGGCAGCAAGGCTCCTGAAAGCCATAGGGCCAAATTGGAAGACTTGGAGATGGCCTATACCGTGGCAGGCAGCAGCAACAGCTATGGTGAAAATATGGTAAATGCCGGTAAGCCTGGCAGCACCTATGCCAGCCGGATGGCTGCCTTGATGGCGATAGTGCAGGGTTGCTCCGACATTGCCGATGAGGTGGGCAGTTCGAAGATATATGCCGCCTGGCATGGGGAGGATATCACTTATATCGAGTCGCCCTACAGCCAGAAGTCTATCATTGACTTCTACAACAATATCATTAGTATTCGCAATGCCTATATGGGCGGTGTGGAAGGCCAGCGCGATGAGAGCAAGTCGCTTCACACCTTTGTGAAGAACCACGATGCTTCGATTGATGGGCATGTGACCACGGCTATCGATAATGCCTTGGAGAAAATCAACGCCATGCCAGCTCCCTTTGTGCTGCATTATTCTGAGGCTGCCAACGGTGAAGCTGTTGAGGCCTGTGCCGAATTGAGCGATGCCTTGGCTGAGATTAACAACATTCTAAGAGAACTATAACAACTATATGATATGAAAAAGAAAACAATATTGATGGCTGTTATGGCTTTAGCCACAGCATCCTTTATAGGCTGTAAGCCTGACGAAGAGACACCCCAATTGCCGGAAGAGTTGGCCGAAGAGACTTATGCGGGAGGTCGACTTGGCACTACATTCAACCAGTCGGCATCGGCATTTGAAGACCCTACGCCGGCAGTTGAGCAGGCTGGCATGGTGAATGCCTTCAAATATGGTGAGTTCTTCTTTGAACATACTGTCACACAAAACAACCCACCTTTCAATGGGTTGGGTCCTCTCTATGTGCGTTCGTCATGTGAAGCCTGTCATCCAGGGTATGGACATGGACGTCGCATGGAACGCTATCGCGCCGACGACTGGGCTAACGGCTACCTGCTGGTAGTGTACAACAAAACTACCGATGCCTATGAGACCTCGGTGGCGGGCATGCCACAGACCAAGGCCGTAGCCCCCTTCAAGCCTTCGATTGACGAGGAGAAAATTAATATCAACTGGCTCAGCTATACCGACGAATGGGGCAACCGCTTCCCCGACGGCGAGACCTACAACCTCATCTATCCCGAGGTGACAATACCCGAGGATGCTTTCTATGCCCCCCTCTCGGTGCCATATAGCCAGCTGGCTTTCCGCTTGGAGAGCACCATCGGCATTTATGGAACAGGACTGCTGGACGCCATTCCCGACGACTCGCTCAAAGCGCAGTATCAGAAAGAATATGATGCAGGTGCCGACCTCAATCCCGCTATTTGGGCTGGGCACGATTGGGCATCGCTCTATGGCAATACCAACCACCCCAAACGTTTCACCTATGCTCTCAGCCGTGGGCCTCTGCAGGATGCTGCCGGAGCCAATGCCATTTGGAACATCACTAACGTGAACCGTAGCGACCGTAGAAGCCATTACCTGAGTCTGAACAAGAGTATCTATGCCACTACGGCATCGGAAGACCCAGAGGTGCAGGCTCAATTCTACCACTATTTCCCACAATGGAACAAGTCGGGCGACCCCCGCACAGATATTTATAACTATCTGATGTGTGATACGCTGCCAATAGAGATGAGCGATCAGGACTATGTCAACTTCATGGTGTGGCACCGCGGACTGGCAGTACCAGCAGCTCGAAACTTGAGTGACACTACAGTGCAACGCGGGCGCAAGCTGTTTCGCGACATGGGATGCGCCACCTGTCATCGTCCCAGTTGGACCACGGGCCCGGACAACTACAGCGACCCCAACGGATTTTTTGCAGATGGGGATTCCCGTCTGCCCCGTTACCCGTATCAGAAGATATGGCCCTATACCGACATGGTGCAGCATCGGCTGCACATGGTCAACGACATCCGCACCGGCTGGTGCCGTACCACACCGCTGTGGGGTAGAGGTTTGTCGCCCATCTGTAGCGGCCATAGCGACCGTCTGCACGACTGTCGTGCCCGTAACGTGGTGGAGGCTATCATGTGGCACGGATGCCCCAATAGTGATGCCCGTTGGACAGTGGAAAAATTCCGCAAGCTGTCAAAGAGCGACCGCGACGCAGTGGTCAAGTTTATTAATGCTATTTAACTAGTTGTACTAGTAGCACTAGTATTACTAGCCATACTAGAGATGAAGAGAATCAATGTTTTTCTCATGGTGTTGGTGGTGGCAGTGCTCGCCACCAGCACCATTGTTAGTAAGATAAATGGAGGCGATGAGGCTTCCGCCAGCATATATAATTCTTGGTGGTTTATCCTGCTCTTGGCACTAGTAGGAGTGGGGGCTGTGGCTACTATATTCCGTGAAAAGATGTGGCAAGTGCCATATAGGCTGTTGTTGTACAGCTCGGTAGTGGTCATCCTGTTGGGAGGAGGACTCACGACCTGGACGGGTAGCCACGGCAGCATGACCTTGCAGCCAGGTGTGCCATGCAGCACTTTCGCTAATGAAGATGGCCAGGAGTGGGCGCTGCCCTTTGCGCTCACGTTAGACCGCTTTGAGGTGGTGACCTATCCAGGGTCGCATGCTCCGATGGACTTCGTGAGCCATATAACCGCTGGGGACGAGAAGGCGGTTATCTCGATGAACCATATCTATAAACATGGTGGTTATCGATTTTATCAAGAAGACTACGACGAGAAGGGTAACTCTACGTTGAGCGTGGCGCACGACCCTATTGGGATTGCCGTCACTTATGCAGGCTATCTGTTGTTGCTGGTGGGATTGATTGTCATGTTTCTATCCCCCAAGTCGCATTTTAAAAGGCTGCTCAAAGGATTGCCGGTGGTGGCATTGCTTATGATGGGTTGCGTGGCATCGGCAAAACCTACGACGCTGCCCCGCCATACGGCCGACCAATTAGGACGAGTGCAGGTGTTGTATAAGGGAAGGGTATGCCCATTGCAGACCTTTGCCAAAGACTTTACGACCAAGCTCTATGGGAAAGCTACCTATCAAGGCCTTTCGCCTGAGCAGGTGCTTAGTGGATGGATGTTCTACAACAGCGAATGGTGTGACGAACCCATGATAAAAATCAAAGGAGCCGAACTGCGCCATCAACTGGGCATGGAGGGTCGCTATACCTCATTTAGCAATTTGCAGGCCCACGAGGGATTGCTGGACAGTCAACCTGCGACTAAAGAATTTGCTGCAGCCAACGAGAAGAAGAATTTGGTGCAGATGGTGATGAACAGCAAGCTGTTGAAGATATACCCCTTGGCAGATTCAACGGGAACTATTGGCTGGTACTCACAGAACGACCCGCTGCCCATCGGAGTGGACGATGATGCCTATTTGTTTGTCCGCAAACAATTGGGTTATTGTCAGGAGCTGGTGGTCAGAGGGGATTATGCCACATTGGACACTGTGTTTGCCAAGACTTGCAAATATCAACAGAAACAGGCATCTGAGGTACTGCCTTCGCCAGTACGTTTTCGGGCTGAGAGGCTCTATAATGCCCTCACGACAGGCAGATGGCTGGCAATGCTGTCGGTCATGCTAGGACTTCTGTCATTTGCCCTGACGATATCGACTACAGGTAGTAAGAAAGACCATTCGAAACTCTCAGTGTTTAATTCCCGAGTCGCTGTAGCCGCGGTGGCGCTGCTGACGTGCTTCCTACTACTAATCATAGGACTGCGCTGGGTGGCAGGTGGACATGTGCCTATGGCAGGCGGATTTGACAGCATGAACTTAATGTCGGTCACCTTAGGATTGGTAGCCCTCAGTATGGCTAGACGTCATCGGGCTGCTCCTTCTGTAGCGCTACTTGCCATGGGATTCTGCCAGTTGGTGGCAATGATGAGCGGCTCGAATCCTCCAATCACCCACCTAATGCCTGTGCTTAATTCTCCATTACTGACGTTGCATGTGACGGTGATAATGATAGCCTATGCATTGTTTCTCTTTGTGATGCTCAGCAGCTTGGCTGCCCTCTTTCTTCCGGCCCAGCGCGTAAGACTGGAACGCTCTAATTTACTGATGCTCTATCCAGCCGTGGCGTTACTGTCGATTGGTATCGTTATAGGTGCAGTGTGGGCCAACATCTCATGGGGCAATTACTGGTCGTGGGATCCGAAAGAAGTGTGGGCTCTGATTACGCTGATAGTCTATCTTTATCCTCTTTATCTGGCTCGCAAGGAAAACCATTCACGGTTTGGATTCCATTTATACTGCGTGTTGGCGATATTGAGTGTTGCCATTACCTACTTCGGAGTCAACTTAATACTTGGAGGCATCCACTCCTACGGTTGATGACCTTAATAATTGCATACCTGTGCTGCAGCAATTGTTTATTTAGTTGCTGTGGCACTTTTTTTTTGTTTACCTCTTTCGAGTCTTTTTGGCAGTTTCGACGTCCTGTACTAGGCGGACAGAACAGCGGTCGAGACGCTCCAAGGCCATAATGTAGGAACTACGACCTGTTACGAAACACACACCCATTGCATTGCGCTTGTCGTAGTGGATGGTTGTCCAATAGTATCCAATCTGTTCATTACCTTCAAGCGGAGGCGCGTAGCTGGCTTTGCGACTGAATTCTTTATCCGCAATAGTTCCGACATCGTCCTCGCCATGCACGCTTAAGAAATCAGTAGAGCAGTTGGACGTTTTGGCCATAGTGCTAACGCATTCGTCAACCATTGGTATCTGTGAGCCATAGCCGACGTTAAAGCCTTCTATGCGGGCGCTGTTTTTGTCGACAATGCTTCCTGTGATCAGTGCCGCATGATACTCCGACAGGCTGCACATACCAGCAGCAGGTAGGAATACAGCCCCAGCACGTTCCATCACCATCCATTGTCCTACGGTGAAACGGTAAATGGTATTGAAGTTGAGCGTATCGAAGCCTCGTTCTAGCCAGTCGTCGGGTAGTAGTATGATGCCCTGAGTGCCACTTATTAGGCCCATGGTGCGGAGTCTCCATGCATTGGGGCGACCGGTCAGCAGATAGTCCCATTCGTAGACACTAAGGGTTCTCCAAAGCCCTTCGCGGTTGCCGCCGTTGCTGATGCGATTGTAAACGCCCCAGTCGAAGCTGGTGCCGTCTATATTCTTATTGGCACCGTTGCCAAAGTTGGTAGGATTGGGTGAATAGTAATAGGGTGCCTTGTCGCGATAGCCACTGGTACCCCACGCAAAGAGATCTATCCAGCCGGCATAGTGCTTGCCGTATTTCATGTTGTCGAAACCGATGAGGTCGAACTGTCGTTCGGCAAAGCGCCACAGGTTGGCATAGGCATTATACTGCAGATTGCCCTTTGAGAATCGCACCTGCTTGTTAGGAGCAACGCTGAAAGTGCCCTCCAAGACTCCTTGAGCTAGATGGACGGCGGCCTGAGTGGATGTGGAACTGTAGATCTTGTTGCCCACTATCGAATCTATCACATACTGGTTGGGCATCCAGCCTGTGGTAGAGGGACCCTCGTCAGAAAGAGCGAGACGGAATCCCAACACACTCAACTGCATGTCGGGAACCCAAAAATTGCGGTATGCATTGCGGCAATCGTTGGGGACATCGGTCCATGACCCACCCCTGCCCACATGGAAGGCTCCACTGTCGGCTCCTCTCGGATTGAGAGTCACAGCGATGTATTCGTCCTCCCACAGGTTGTTATTGTCCATCCACATGGTCAGAGTCTCATGGTCGGTCACGTAGTCGGGTTTGCCTATGTTCTTAGCAACTAGCCAGAGGTAGTAATCGTCGAGATACCAGTCGCTGCACCATTCCCATACGTTGCCGGTCATGTCGTACAGACCTAGTTCGTTGGGGACAAGACCTCCAACGATATGAGTGGAGTCGTTGCTGTTAAGCTGAGACCATCCTACGCGCATCACGTCGTTGCTGCCGGCATAGGGGAAGCCGCGCGACTGGCTGCCTCCACGGGCAGCGTATTCCCATTCCGCCTCAGTGGGGAGTCGGAAATGAAGACCTGTGAGACTGTCGAGACGATGGATAAACAACAGCACTTCGTTGTAGCTTACTTGCTCCACGGGTAGATCCTCGCCCACGAAATTGGATGGGTTATATCCCATGACGGTTGTCCATAGGCGTTGAGTCACCTCATAGCGCCCCAGGAAGTAGTTGTCCACTGTCACACCATGGAGCGGCACCTCGTCGTTTTTCCCTATCGTCCAATAGGCAGGTTCGCATCCCATGATAAATGACCCTCCTTTGACATAAACCATCTCGAACTTACAATCGCCTACGACACAGGTGAGTGTGCGCTTGTTGCTCTGAGAGTGGGCATGGCTTCCAAGAAGGGCTATCAGCAGTAAGAGTATAGCTATTCGATTCATCGTGTGTGTATTATTACTGGATAGGTGTTGGTTCGTAGTGTTTTTTTTCAGATGCAAAGATATGATTTTTTTTTGAATCCGTTGGTTTTTAGGGAGAGGAAGATGTTACTATGGGTATCTCGGAGGAGGGTCTTAGAAGAAAACAAAGGCACCCAGGGTATTGCCTCGGGTGCCTTTATGAAATAATTGTAAGGAAAGATGCTCTACAGAGTGAAGCGAATGCCGAATTCGTGGATCATGTTGCCACTGCCGCTTTTGTAGGTAGGAAGGAGGTTGAAGTAGACTTCGGTGCCGGGGGCAAAGATGAGCCAGCGGTTCTGGGTGCCGATGGCAAAGTCGCAACGGAAACGATTCATGTTGTAGACGGGTTTGTTGAACATCACACCGGGGACAACACCGAAATACCAGCCGTGTTCGTTGTCTTTATTGATGTGGCTGAGTTTGATGGGGAGAACGATGGTGTTAGTGGAGGTAGTGGTTTCTTTGACATCGTAGGAGGCTGCAGTGATTTCATCGCCCGTGATGCCGAGGTGGCTGTAGCAGAAGATGGTGTAACGATATCCGAGACCGATGTTGAAGTCCCAACGGCGGGCAATGGGGCGATGGTAGTCAAAGGTGACACCTAGATTGGCTCCGATGCTGTTGTAGTAGTTGTTCTGGCCATAAATACGGCGGTCGGTGAGCATGCTGACAGAAGGATCGGCTGTGAAGTTGGGTTTGCGTCCCCATGCAGCATAATGCTCTTGGCGCTTACGCTCCTTTTCTGCCTTTTTCTGCTGCTGGCGGATTTTCTGCTCGGCTTTGGCCTGCTCGCGTTTCTGGCGGTCTTGCTCTTTCTTTATGGCTTTCTCCTGCTCTTTCT
Source organism: uncultured Bacteroidales bacterium (assembly GCA_947303735.1). Classification (GTDB taxonomy): domain Bacteria; phylum Bacteroidota; class Bacteroidia; order Bacteroidales; family P3; genus Colimorpha. The sequence continues at coordinate 14,628 of CAMYZD010000001.1, forward strand.
GTTGTTCTTTAAGGAGTTTTTCCTGCTCTTTGGCGCGCTCCTGTTGAGCTTTTTCGGCGGCTTTTTGCTGCTCCCGCATCAAACGTTCCTGCTCTTTTTGCTGCTGTTTGAGGAGTTCTTCCTGTTCTTTCTGTTGCTGCTTCAATAATGCCTCCTGCTGTTTGGCGCGTTCGATAGAATCGTTGCTCTGAGCATAGGCTGTGCCGGCTGAGAGAGCCAGCGCAATCAAAAGGATGTAAAATTTCTTCATAATACTATTTTTTAGTGAATGTGTGTATAACGCAGTTGAGTGGGAATTATTGTGTGAGGGCATAAAAAAAAGGAGTTTTGCAACTCCTTTCTTTCTGTCGGGGCGAAAAGACTCGAACTTTCGACCCCTTGCACCCCATGCAAGTGCGCTAGCCAACTGCGCCACGCCCCGAACATTTTGTTTCTCGTATCTCTCGAAAACGGTTGCAAAAGTACTACTTTTTCTGGAATTGACCAAATTTTTTTTGTATTTTCTTTTATCTTAGGAGAGAAAAGTTGCTATGATGAGCTGTGTATTAGTATAATAAGTTATTTAGAAAACTTGACGAAAACGAAGTTTGCTCCGGTGTTTTCAGACCCTATTTCTTCTAATTTGTTGCCGTTTTGAACAGAAAATTGGGTGTCAGAAGGTAGGTATGTGTGCAGGTGTTGGCGTAATGTGCTGATACGTCGTTCGATAAGTAGGTTATTGAATGCGTCGTTGTTGGTTTGGTCGCAATATACGTCGATGGTTGCCTTGTAGTCGGGGTTGTCACGAAGGAAGATAATGATGGGTTTTAGTGACGATTCTCCTTCGGGCGATATCTCAATGTCGGCTTCGTGGCTGAAGAGGTCTTGAATGATGATAGGGTGGTTGATAGGGAGAGAGGAGAGTTGAATGTTATTCTGTAATGAGTTGATTAGTAGCCGTTCTGTAGTGCGTACTATGGATATTTCCTTCTCATAATTGAAGTAGCCGCTGAGGGAGGCTTGCAGCAGATAATTGTTGTTGGGAAGGACAAACATTTGATAGTTCCCGCTTTTATCTGACTGGGTGCTGGCTACGATCCTTCCGTTGAGAGTTATTTGGATGTTCGCATTTGGTATCGGTGTATTGTGCACATCGAAAATGGTTCCCGAGACCATGACTCCGTCAAGTCGACCTTTGAATGAGTATAGCTCGCGCTGTCCTGAGCGATTGGTTATCCACCATCCTTGAGCATAGGCGGGGTAGAATGCCATGTTCCAGTCGTTGTGCTCACTATTGATGGGGTATGGTAGTGGCTGAATGGTGTAGGTGTCAAAAATAATTTCGTCAATTGTTGCGGCATCGTGCATATACAATGCATATAGGTGGTTGCCTGCAGTGCTATGTGGCATGCTGTCGGATGTAAAGATGAGGTAGTTCTGGTAGAATGTAGGGTTTGTTTCGTTGCCGGGTGTGTTGACGGTGTTGCCTAGATTGATGGGTCGGGTCCAGCGATGGCCGTTCCAAAGTGAGCACCAGAGGTCGTAGCCTCCAAGACCCACTTTCCCTTTTGAGGTAAACACCATCATTTTTCCCGAGGGAGAGAATGTGGGGTGGCAAATGTCGCGTTGCCAACCGTGAATGTTAATGCGCCGTACTTTACAGAAACGGTTGTTGGTTAGAATGTAGAGGTTGGTGGTGCCATCGGCATCGCAACGGGTGAAGTAGAGGGTGCTGTCGTGAGGATTACGAACCACATAGTCGGCACCTGGAATGATGTTAGCAAAGAGGGTGTCGGGTTGTAGGGAAGGTGTTCTTTCGGTGTTGATAGGTGCACTTACAAGCAGATGGCTGTAGCCGAATAGTTGATTGTCGATTGTGGAGAGGTTGTCAAGTCCGTGGGGCAAGCGAATGTTGTGATGGGAATTGACGATAAAAGGTTCTTGTGCGTTCAGCGCTAGGGGCAGCAACAGGATGAACAGCAGGGTTACTTTTTTCATAATGGCTACTGACTAATTCTGAATGGCGATAGGTAAGGCATCCTTCATCTCTGAAATATAGTGGAAGGTGAGTCCCTTGAGATATTGGGACGGGATGTCTTCAATGTCGCGACGATTGTCGTTGCACAGGATAATGTCGGTGATATTGGCACGCTTGGCGGCAAGAACTTTCTCTTTGATTCCACCCACAGCGGTGACGGCACCCCTGAGGGTGATTTCTCCTGTCATGGCAATAGTAGGGATGACCTTCTTCTGCGTGAGAGAGGAGACCATGGCAACAAACATGGTGATGCCTGCCGAGGGTCCATCCTTGGGAGTGGCTCCTTCGGGAACATGTATGTGAATATTGCTATTCTCGATAAGTTCGGGGCTAATGCCAAACGATTCGGCGTTGGCTTTGATATATTCAAATGCCAAAGTGGCAGACTCTTTCATCACATCGCCTAGGTTGCCCGTCATGGTGAGTGTGCCTTTGCCTTTGCTTATGCTGGATTCGATAAAAAGTATTTCGCCACCCACTTGAGTCCAAGCCAGGCCAGTCACAACTCCCACCTTTGGCTCGTCGCCACGGTGGTCGCTATTGTGGATGGGTAAGCCGAGGATTTCCTTCAGCTCTGTGATATGGACGACAGGGTCTAGGTCTTTGCCTTCAGACTTACGTACGGCACGATGGCGGATAATCTTGGCGAGGGTCTTCTCAAGCTGACGGACACCACTTTCTCGGGTGTAATCGTTGATAATGCGGGTGAGAACTTCTTTGCTGAACCTCAGTTCGTTCTTGGCAAAGCCATGGCCTTCGAGTAGGCGAGGGATAAGGTGACGTCGGGCAATCTCCAGTTTCTCTTCAAGGATATAGCCGCTCAGATCGATGATTTCCATACGGTCGAGCAGGGCAGGTTGGATAGTGCTGAGGGTATTAGCCGTGGCGATGAAGAGGACGTGCGAGAGGTCGTAGTCGAGGTCGAGGTAGTTGTCGTGGAAGGCGTTGTTCTGTTCGGGGTCAAGCACCTCAAGAAGGGCGGAGGTAGGGTCGCCGTTATGGCTCATGCCTTGAACCTTGTCGATTTCGTCTAAGACAAAAACGGGATTGCTGACCCCTGCCTTTTTGATATTCTGGATGATGCGTCCGGGCATTGCTCCCACGTAAGTCTTGCGGTGTCCACGTATTTCGGCTTCATCGTGTAAACCGCCTAGTGCCATGCGGACATATTTCCGTTTCATGGCGGTGGCAATGCTTTTTCCGAGCGAGGTCTTACCAGTACCCGGAGGTCCAACTAGGCAGAGGATAGGACTTTTCATGTCGCCTTTGAGGCTTAGCACGGCAATATATTCAAGAATGCGTTCTTTAACTTTCTCCAGGCCGTAGTGGTCTTTCTCCAGTACCTTGCGTGCATGGGAAGTGCGTAGGTCGTCTTTGCTGTATTCGTCCCAAGGCAGTTGGAGGAGTAGCTCGGCGTAGTTGAGTTCTACGGTATAGTCGGGTGTCTGTGGAGGCGTACGTCTCAATTTCTCGAGGGTGTGGTTGAATGCCTCTTCGACAGCCTTGCTCCAATGTTTCTTTGAGGCACGCTCTTGTAGGAGTTTTAGGTCTTGGTCGCTTGTGGTGCCCCCCAGCTCGTCTTGAATGACGCGCATTTGCTGGTTGAGATAGTATTCACGCTGCTGGCGATCCATCTCTTGGCGGGCCTTGTCCTGTATGTCATCACGAATGCGGTAGAATTCGTGTTCGTTCTCAATATACTCGGCTACCATGTCGGCTCGGAGGTCATACCCAAACACTTCTAGGAGGGTCTGCTTGTCGCTAGTGGATATGTCGAGGTGGGCAGCGATGTAGTTGGTCAGAATACGGTCACTACCAATATTAGATAGCGAGTTGATGATGTCTTTAGAATTGAATCCTGCACCATTATTTTTTTTCTGCTGCAGTTCGGCGTAGCGACGCCTGATGGTCATCACCTTGTTGTGGAATGTGCGGGGATGGTTGCTTTTTTCGATTTCATTAATGAGAGTAGCCTTCCCGTGATAGAATGGTTGGGTTTGGGTGATACTGTCGAGGGAGCATTTCATGGTCCCTTGAAGGACGGCCATATTGTTTTCATGAGGCAGGTCGATGACTCGGAGAACACGTGCCACCACTCCGATTTTATACAAGTCGTCTAACTGGGGCTCTTCCACGTCGTTCTTTTGTGCCACTACAATGATGCGCAGGTTCTTGCGCTCGGCCAGACGGAGGAGTTGCAGTGATGACTTACGTCCCACGGAGATAGGCATTACCACACCAGGGAAAAGCACGTTGTCCCGAAGGGGGAGCAGGGGTATGTCTTCCGGTATCTCGTCTTCGTTTAGAAGGAATGACTCATCCTCTTTGGTCACAAGTGGGATAATCTCGGCTCTCGATGCAAACCCGTCAGCATCCACACCTGTGGTGAATATGTTGTCCAGTTCCAAATCCATCTCTAAAAGTTCTTCTTGAATTGTATTTTTCTTCATGTAGCGTATGGGTCAAAATCTACTCTGGATTGTATTTTCGATAGACTCTATTATACGCAAAAAGATATAAAAGGTTTCGTTTTTTTGGCTGTAAGTTTTTGTTTATTGGGGACCAGAGATATGTGATATGATCACTCTTGCTTGCCTTCGTTTCTTTTTTCGAAAAAGACTTCGATATTCTTTATTATCCAATTGATAAAGAGAATCACTCCTACTGAGATAATGGCGTATCGCCACATGCCATATCCGCAAAGACAGCCGACGGCAGCACTGCACCAGATAGTCGCCGCACTATTCAACCCATGGATGGTCAACCCGTTTTTCATGATGACACCAGCACCAAGAAAACCAATGCCTGTCACCACTTGTGAGAGTACACGCAGGTTGTCGTTGTTGACGGGGCCGCCATTCTGAATGGATGTGGCTATCACACTTTCAGAAATAAGAATGAAAATACAGGCACCCACCGAGACCAGCGCATTGACTGCCAGACCGGCATTGCGATTACGCAGTTGGCGTTCCAGACCAATCAATATGCCTGCTATCAAGGCACAGAGAATCCTGTTGAAGAAAACATCTAATGGCATATTCTTTATTGTTAATTGCGTTTGGGTTTTGTTTTAGCCAATATTATGCCTCGTTGGCGGTCTCAATGGTTGATTTGCCAGCCAGCACCACCACTATCTCGCCTTTTACTTCTTTAGAGGCAAAATGGCCATGAACCTCACGGAGTGTTCCACGGGCAGTCTCAGCGTGCAGTTTACTTATTTCGCGCGACACACTCACCTGCCTCTCCTCACCCAGTACGGTTATCAACTCCTCCAAGAGTTTGACCAGTCGGTAGGGCGACTCATAAATGACCATGGTTCTCTCCTCGTCTGCCAGTTGCCTGATGGCGGTCTGACGGCCTTTTTTGTGAGGGAGGAACCCTAGGAATACAAACCTGTCGCAGGGCAGACCGCTGTCGACCAATGCAGGCACCATGGCGGTAGCACCAGGAAGGGTCTCAACAGGGATATTGTTCTTGACTGCCTCGCGAACCAACAAAAACCCCGGGTCGCTAATACCTGGAGTTCCCGCATCGGTGACCAAGGCAATCGTCATGCCGCTCAGCAGGCGATCGACGATGTTGTGTAGTGTCTGGTGTTCGTTGAAGATATGATACGCCTGCATAGGAGTGGTAATGCCATAATGTTGCATCACTACTCGCGATGTACGTGTGTCCTCTGCCAATATCAGGTCTGCTCCTTTCAGCACCTCGACGGCACGATAAGTCATGTCGCCGAGGTTGCCTACAGGGGTGGGTACAAGGTATAGTTTCATTACTCCATCTCGAAGTCGTCAGGTATCTCCATGTCGTGGAAGACATTGGTGACATCGTCATCTTCTTCCAGCAAGTTGATAACCTTAAGCACCTTGCGCATAGAGTCCTCGTCAATGGCACGAGTGGTATTGGGAATACGCTGCAGTTCGGCGCTCTCACACTCTATCTTCATTTCTTCCAACATCTTCACCATGTTGCCGAAGTCCTCATATGCGGTGTAGAGGGTGATGTACTCATCGTCCACTTCCATTTCTTCCAGACCGCCGTCGATAAGGGTCATCTCTAATTCCTCGACATCCATCTCGGGTTTGCGCGGAATGACAAAGACACCCTTGCGTGTGAAGAGGAAGCTGAGGCTGCCATTTGTCTCCATGGTTCCGCCGTTCTTGTTCATTATGCTACGAACATTGGCAACGGTACGCATATTGTTGTCAGACAGGCACTCGATAAACAGGGCAATGCCGTGGTTTACATGGCACTCGAAGGTGATTTCCTGCAGCACGGCGGCATCCTTGTCACTTGCCTTGTTGATGGCACGCATCAGTGTGTCCTTAGGCATGTTGCATCCACGGGCGTTCTGCACCAACAGGCGCAGTCTTGGGTTGCTGTCGGGGTCAGGGCCGCTTTCGCGAACGGCAACGGCTACTTCTTTCAAAATTTTGGAATACTGTTTCGAGCGTTTGGCATCGGCAGCGCCTTTGGCTCTCTTAATCTTTGACCATTTGTTGTGTCCTGACATAAAATTAGTTTTTATATATTATACAATTGTTATTATTTGCTATTTGACATAGAATTTCAGATAGGTGATGGGCATCCCTTGGGAGAGGAACATGCGCTCATAGAATGTCTGCGTCATCTGGGCCTCCACAAGGCATGGAATCTCAGGGTGTTCTGAGGACGGAAGGGCATACAGGTCGTTGGTTGAATACTCTACTCGGTAGTTGCCTGCAGGGATTACTTCGTTGAGGGTGTACTCATATAGTTCCTGTGAGTCGGTCTTCAGGTGTATCGGTGACCCTGGCAGTAGAAACTGCTTATAGTACCCAAGGAACCTTTCACAGGTCAGTCTCTTGTTCTCCTTCTTGGGTTGGGGGTCGGGGAAGGTAATCCATATCTCAGACACCTCGTTGGGTGCGAAGAACTGCTCAATCAGCTCTATGCGGGTGCGGACGAATGCCACGTTCTTCATCTGCTCCTCATTGCTGGTCTTTGCTCCACGCCACAGGCGGGCCCCCTTGATGTCAATCCCTATATAGTTCCGTTCGGGATTGATTCGGGCAAGATTCACCGTGTATTCACCTTTGCCACATCCTAGCTCCAATGAAATGGGGTTGTCGTTTCCAAAGAAACTAGACCATCGACCGCGAAGGGCAAATCCCTCCTCTTTCAGCATCTCGTACGATACCTGAAAGAGGTTGGGGAATGTTAAGTTTTCAGCGAAACGTTCTAGCTTATGGTGACCCATGGGCTAACCCTTATTCGTTGAAGTTTTTAATGGTTACGTCGCTCTTGTACCACGACTTGATGTGCTTCTCCATCGCCTGGGCTGCGGTGTAGGTGGGGGCAGAACCCATGCTGACATAGTATCCGCCCGACTTGCTGATGATATAGGCGTCGCTGCCTAGGACTTTCAGTTGGTTGGCACACTTGTTGGCAGACTTCTTCGAGGTGAAGAATCCGGCGATAATGTCAAATCCCTGTTTGCTGTTTCTGAAGGTGGGTGCTTCAGGCTCTACTTCCACGTAGGGTTGGTCGTTCTTCTTATAGGCATTGGCTTTGGCACCACCATTGCCACCAGTCTGACCATAACCTTTCAAGCCATATCCGTCGGCGTGCAATCCTAGGCTGACGATGATGTCGTCAAGCAAACCGTCCAACAGATCGAGGTTCATCAGTTCACCTTGTACTTTGCAGCGGTAGTATTGGGCACCTGCCTCTTTATATTCAGCGTAGTTCCGTTTCAGCCAGAAGTCTTCATAGGGGAAGAAACGTTTCACGCAGTAGCCTTCCACCATCAGCTCGTGCAGACGGTCGTTGGCATATTGGTCCACTTGGTTCATCACCGGGGCAAAGGCATTGCCGTAGTGACGTGCCAATAGGAACTGGTGGACGTAATCGGCCATGAAGTTATGTACTAATATGCAACTACGATTGATGTCGTTTTCTTCAAAGGTGAGCAGGTTGCGGTCTTCGGTGAATTGGTCTTTATAGGAGAGCTCCACTTCGCGGGCACAACTCTCACCCGAGGGGATGCCTCTGTGAGTAAAAAAGTAGTAGGCGCCAAATCCTAATAATAAGAGGAGTAACAATACCAATATCCAAAGCCAGCCGCGTCTTTTCTTGTCTTCCTTTTTCTCCTGTTTCTGTATTCTAGCAGCCATTTTCTGCTGCTCTTTAGCTGCTTTGGCCTGCTCCTTGGCGGCTCTTGCTTGGTCTTTCATAGCCTGTTCGGCCTTTCGTGCAGCAGCTTTCTCGGCCTCTTCTACTTTTTTGCGTGCCTCCTTCTCGGCCTTTGCGGCAGCCTTTTCGGCCAAGCGCTTCTCACGGGCATCTTTAGGCGAGGAGGGAATCTCGTCCAGCATACGCTTCACTTCCGACAGGTGGTCGGCCGTGCTGGTCGGTGTTGCCACGACGGGGGGGATCACGTCGACTTTAGGCTCAGGTTCTGGAGTGGGAGGGGTGATGGGCTTAGGCTCAGCGGTAGGGGTAGGAGTAGGAGTAGGTTCTGGTACCGGCTCGGGTACGGGTTCGGGCTCAGGTGCGGGTGTGGCGGGTTTGTCGAAAGCAGCAAATGGGTCGGCTACTGCCTTGGGAGTATAGGTCGCTACATGTTCTAGGGGCTGCTCATGTTTCTTGTTGGCGTCGAGGTCTAAGTCTGGCAATGCTTCAAATGTGGCGCTCGATCCCTTCAGCATCATTCTTCCCAGACCGGGGAACTCATGCCCGGTAGCCGAGCGGTGTAGCTTGTCGTTCAGGGCAGCAATATAATTGTTCCACATTTGTTCGGCAATGTCGTTGGTCACGCATTCTTTCTCGGCAATGTGGCGGATTATCGCCTTGTTTCCAGATAGGCTGTTGTTCATAACCACCGTGCGGCGGGCAGGGTAGAAGGTGCCTGTTGCCGTGTCGTGGTAGGCACTCACATTGCTGCCTGTCAACGTTCCTAGTCCGGGAAATTCAACCGTATTGCCTTGTTGGACGAATTCTACGATAAGTTCTGTTATATTCATACGAACGTAATAATTTATTTCTTGTTTGTTATTTTCATTGTTAAGTATTGTTCGGCTGCAGCCAGGTCTTCGGGGGTGTCGATACCCATGTTGCTTGTCGGTGTCTCACTCACCCGTATGCTGTAGCCATTCTCCAACCAGCGCAGCTGCTCTAGGCTTTCGCTTTTCTCAAGAGGCGAAGGTGAAAGGCTTACCACCTTCTTCAGCACGGTAGTTCTGAAGGCATATATGCCCACATGCTTATAGTAGTCCTGCTGTTGGAGCCATTTCTCTTGATCAACTCCTCTGAGGTAGGGTATTGGTTGACGGCTAAAGTAGAGGGCATTCCCCTTGTGGTCGCACACCACCTTCACGTTGTTGGGAGAGAAAAGCTCTGCCTCTGAGCGTATGGCTGTCTTAAGGGTGGCAATCTGGGTGTCGTCGTGCTCGAAGCACTTGATTAGACTCTTCAACTGTTCTTGTTGCACAAAAGGCTCATCGCCTTGGACATTGATAACCACGTCAAACTGTTTGCCTTCCGCCTCCAATGCCTCCAACACTTCTCCACATCGGTCAGTGCCGCTACGATGGGTGCTACGGGTCATCATCACGTTGCCTCCCAATGTCTTCACGGCCTCTGCAATGCGGCTGTCGTCGGTTGCCACCACAGCCTCATCCAGCAAGGGTAAGGCTGTCACGCTATCCCACACCCAGGCTATCATTGGCTTACCCCCCAGCTGTGCCAGAGGTTTGCCCGGGAAGCGGGTCGAAGCATATCGTGCAGGTATGATGGCAAGTGTTCTCATTAGGCTTCGGTAAACAGTGAATTTATGTCGGCATCTATCATATTGTACACCGCCCCGAGGTCTTCCTCATGGGTGACAAAGTTCAGTTTGTTGAGGTCTACTACAATGATTTTCCCCTTGTTGTAGTTCTCTACCCAGTCTTCATAGCGCTTGTTCAGTCCCGTGAGGTAGTCCAGCCGTATGCTGTTCTCATATTCTCTGCCGCGCGACTGTATGTTGCGAATCAGGGTCGGCACGTCAGCTCTCAGGTAGATGAGCAGGTCGGGTGGCTGCAGGAATGACGACACCAGCTCAAAGGTGTGCTGGTAGTTGTCGAAATCGCGGGTGTTCATGAGTCCCATCGCATGCAGGTTGGGTGTGAATATATAGGCATCTTCATAAAGGGTACGGTCCTGAATGATGTTTTCACTCTCCTTTTGGGCTTCTAGCAATTGGCGGGTGCGGGTGTGGAGATAGTATATCTGGATGTTGAACGACCACCGGCGCATATCCTCATAGAAACTGTTGATATAAGGATTCGTCTCTGTCGACTCGTATATGGGTCTGTACCCATAGTGCCGAGCCAACATTTTGGTCAATGTGGTCTTACCCGAACCAATATTCCCTGCAATAGCGATGTGCATGATAGCCTAGATTTTGCCTATCCTTTTGTCCAACAAAAGAATAGACATTTTATTATTCTAATATTTAAAAAGCAAAGATACGAAAAAAAATGAAATTGAAAATCGAAAATAGAAATTATTGCGCAATAGCAGCCCGATTCAGGCTCTCTCTTTTCCTAATTCACTAGAGATACGACACCCACTCGGGTGCATCTATAAATGCACCCGAGTGGGTGTCGTCTTTTCTTTTAGAGGAGGGGAGGCGTTGTCACTCCACCGCCAACTTTGCCGTGGCTGAGCCCTGCGGGGTGGTGAGCGTGACGAAGTAGACACTCGCCGGCAGGGCGGTGATATCCACTTGCTGGTTGTCCGACCTTAGCGGTTCACTCAGTACCAGTCTGCCAGCGGCATCGGTGATGGCAATGGTGCCGCCACCGACCGTTGCCAAGCCCTCCGACAAGATGGTGACGCTTCCATGTGCCGGATTGGGCACGAGGGTTATGCGCAGCCTTCCGCCCAGCTCCTGCATGCCCACCTCACTGGTGTCCGGGTCCTCAAGAGTGAACTGCACAGGGTGTCCCCACCTGCCCCACACTAGTGTGTCGTGCAGGGCACACTCGTGGCGGCATCTGGCGCGGAGCGTAATGGTGTATAGGATGCTGTCTCTCAGCCCTGTCAGGTCGTAAGGGTTGCTGCTGGGCGTAAGGTCGAAAGCGGCAGTGTCGTCCCGTCGCACATGCAGTTGGAAGTCTATCTGCCCCGGCACGGTGTCCCATGCCAGCCTCACACCGTGCGGCAGTAGGCTTTCAATGCGCAGTCCCTCCGCCTGGGCGCAACTCATCACGTCGTTTGCCGCGATGCGTACGCTGTCGGGCATGCCGTACTGCTTCATCGTTGGGCAGTAGGCACTCACGAAGTAGGTGTACACCACGTCGGGGTCTATGCCGCTGATGCAGTACGAGGTCGTGCTGATGCTGTCCACCTCCACCACGACCCCCTCGCTGTAAACTCCGCAGCCGTACTTAAACCCGCTGGGTCCGTATTCTAGGTGGTAGAACGCCGCCGAGTCCACTGGTGGCCACGAAATCCATACCCGCGTGCCGTCCACGCTGTCCACCCGCAACTTTTCCACCTTGGGGCATGCTCTGTGTCGGATGGGGTATATGGGTCCGGGCTGGGTAGCAAATTGGAAGCAGGTGTACGCACAATCTACCCAAAAACTTCTACTATACTTCCTGTCACCAGGCCATATCATATGCATATAGGCATTCCATTCGTCCCCGTGGTCATATTCAACTCCTGCTATTTTCGGCGTGGGGAGAAAACCCCAAGTCACAAATACAGAGTCGTCGGGTCCGAACACATGCTCGCGCGAGAACAGCCTTTCATACACCGGCACGGTGTCGTGCATATATAGATAGGGTATGAACGACGTATCTACGGCGTGGTATACAAATTGCTTATAAGGCATTGCGCAGTCCACTATTATTGAGTCTATAAGGATTGGCACATTGGTGCCGCGTGGCACATTATAGAGATACAGCCCTGTGGGTATCGATTTGTCCCTGGCAGTCCCTGACTTATGTCTGACCACAGAGTCGGCAGTGAATGCTATTCCGTATATGTGTTCTGTTGAATCCACGGCGAAAATCATTCCATGTTGAACGCAATCCTTAGGTCCGGCAAGGATGGTTGTGAAACACAGGGCTGACCCCATGTCGCCACAGGGTGTCAATGGCGGATTAGGTTCGTACCTCACAGCCATATAGTTCGAGTCGCCATAGTTGACCACTTGCCCGTATGTCGGTACCAAAATGCCAAACAAGGCTATAAACAATAAAATAATTTTTTTCATATTATAATCGTTCTAGAAAGACATACAATCAAGTGAATATACCCCCTCCTCTTGAGGCAGTTTGTCAACATGAAATCTTGATAAATACCATAGTTTGACATGATGCATTGGTGAATCAAGGCTAACTATTTGGTGGAAAAACTCCGCATTCCTTGTCACGATGCAGTTGTTTGGCAGCCATGGGAGTGTCAGTTTCTGAAGCATCCAATGGTATTTTGTCGACAAGATGAAATAACTGGAATTTCTGAAATCCATGCTACAAATATCATCTCTATTTGTCAGTACCATAACGGTGCCAGAATAGTCGACTGGTGAGAACGGTAATGTTTGAACAACAAAGTAACCTCCTTCGCTTGCGACAAACGCCATAAGCAATGTATTCCGTGATGGCATATAAACGAGGTCTGTTACTGACATTACGTCATCCTGAATCATCTGCCAAGCATCAAAAAAGTCCATATTGGTCAGGTTGAAAAGAAATATCTGAGCTGAACGGTCGGTGCCAGATGGCTGTTCGTCTACGGGAACCAGGGCAACGGCAATTCTGTCATTATCAAGAGTCTCTGCTATTGGAAGCGACTCTATTCTTGTGGCCCAAAGACCATATTGGTGGATGGTGTCAATTAGTGTGGAGGCAAATATTCCGTTTTTGTCTCCCCGGCGTATGCAAATCTTGTTAATGTTTGTCATAATTCCCACAAATCCAACGTAATCCCTAGTGACCACTACATCGGTAAGAGTTTCTATTTGGGACTGTGCGAAGCATTCACGAGAAGTGGCAGAAAAAGTAGAACTTCCTCCATAATTATTGCATTCAACCATATAGTATTTTTCAATACTGGGCGCTACTGGGTCTATCCTTGTACCGATTGCCGCTATCCCAACGCCGTTCATTCGGGTATTGCGATAGGCTGCCAGTTTGGTGATTTGGTCTATCTTTTCAATTATTACGACATCAAATGCAATACTGCCAATACCTAACAAATTGTTAATGTTGAAGTATGCTATTATGGCATCATTTCCTGCATATCCTCCACAATAGGCAGTGTCACCTACTATTTGTATGTCGTTGATAGTATAATTTGGATAGCCAGGAAGAGATGCGGTTGCGATGGCTGAATGTACCACGTTTGTTGTCGAGTCAATTAATGAGAATTTGTTTTGGTGAAAGGCGACTGACATGGAAGCTTTCCATGTGCGAACAATTCCGCACACTTCACCACCTGTTCCAGGGCTAATAATAGCGGTTTCTATTGATGTCTGCCCCTGCAGAACACCATATTGAAAAGCCAATATTAGCAGTATTAGGCTTTTTTTCTTCATAATAGGTTTTTTTTTTTTATTATTCGTGAACTATAATTAACTGATTGAATGCCTTTTATTATGTTTGCGTATATTTGTCGTCAATATGATTTTGACGCTGCAAATATACAAAAAAAATTGATAAATGCAAAAAAAATCCTCCCCCGACTTTGTAATCAGGCGGAAGTGGCAGACCCTCATGGTGTTCAGCTTTTAAAAAATATCATTAAAGTAATCCGCGAGACAAGAAAAGAATCGCCTGCGACATGAGCGTTTTGAGGTCACAGATTGTTGGTCACTAATTCATTTTTAAATAGACTACTTTCTTCGTCTCAAAATAGGGCTCTTCAAAAAAGTCGGCGATGTCCCAGGTCTGAACCTTTTTCTTAAAGGGAGCCAATTCCTCGGTCAGGTCGCCCCCCTTGAGATAGAGAATACCGTTGTGTAACTTGTGGTAGTGGATGTCCGACACCTTGCCACGTACCCAGCCGGAGAACTCTGTGAGCGATGCAACCGCACGCGACACCACAAAGTCGTAGTCGCCCTTCACCTGCTCGGCACGTATCTGCTCGGCCCGCACGTTTGTCAATCCCAATTGTTCTATCACGCTCTGCACTACCTTGATTTTCTTTCCGATAGAGTCAATTAGGTAGAAGTTGGAGTGGGGGAACATGATGGCTAGCGGTATGCCGGGGAATCCACCTCCGGTACCCACATCCAAAATCTCTGCCATTGTCTTGAACGGCTGCACCTTGGCTATGGCGAGGCTGTGTAGCACATGATGCTCGTAGAAGTTGTCCATGTCCTTACGCGAGATAACATTTATCTTCGCGTTCCAATCCTCATATAAGGGCTTAAGGGCGGCAAACTGTTCTTGTTGCCGCCCTGTTAGTTCTGGGAAATATTTTAGAATCAAATCCATCGTGTCGCTGGAGGCTACGGTTAGAGATAAGCCTGCAAGTGCTTGCTCTTGCTGCTTACCCGCAGTCTCTTGATGCCCTTTTCCTTGATTTGGCGCACACGTTCGCGGGTGAGACCGAACTTCATGGCTATTTCGTCCAGGCTCAGTGCGTGCGGCATACCAATTCCGAAGTACATCTTTATCACCTCGCGCTCATATTCGGTGAGGGTGGCTAGCGAACGTTCAATCTCCTGTGAAAGCGATTCCTGCATCAGTGCACTGTCGGTGGGTGGGGTGTCTTCATTGGGCAGCACATCCACAAAGTTGACATCCTCATCGGCCACGAGTGGGGCGTCGATCGAGATGTGGCGTCCCGATATGCCTAAGATGCTCTTAATCTTCTCTTCGGGAATATCCAGCATATCAGCCAGTTCTTCTTCTGATGGCGGACGCTCCAGCTCCTGCTCCAGTCGGCTGATCTCCTTTTTCAACTTGTTGAGAGCACCCAACTGGTTAGAGGGTAGACGCACTATACGGGAGTTCTCCGCAATGGCCTGCAGAATCGATTGACGAATCCACCAAACGGCATAAGAGATAAACTTGAATCCACGGGTCTCGTCGAAACGTTTGGCAGCCTTGATCAAGCCCACATTGCCCTCGTTGATGAGGTCGGGCAGGCTGAGCCCTTGGTTCTGATACTGCTTTGCAACCGATACCACGAAGCGGAGGTTGGCCTTTGTCAGGCGGTCCAACGCCTCTTGGTCGCCATTCTTAATACGCTGGGCTAGTTGAACTTCCTCTTCAGGGGTCAACAACTCTTCGCTGCAGATGTCCTGCAGGTACTTGTCGAGCGACTTGATGTCACGGTTGGTGATGGAATGGGTAATTTTTAATTGTCTCATAGCTGTCCTTTGATTCCTCTATTTCTTTTTTCTAATTCTACATAACGACAAATTGTAAAAAAAGTTTCACGAAAATGAACTTTTTTTTTCATTGTCTTGATTTTTCTTTTTATTTGATTGAATATATGCTTGTTATATTTTTGCCTATACATCCTTGTTGCTCCGCTTCCATTACAGTGTCTTTTTTAGTTCGTCTATTGGTGTGTAGAACTCCCATTATTTCCTTCGACTTTTCAGTGTTGAAGAGGTTTGGTCAACGATACTTTGTTCCCCATGGTTGTTCTATAGGTCATCCGATAGAGGTGTTGGCGATTTTGTTGTATGGAGGGAAATATTTTTTTGCAGTATCATTCATTCTTTGTAACTTTGCAAGTTCGAATTGTATTTGATGAACATATATAAGTTAGAAAATATTAGTGAGTTACCATTCTTCACGGCAGTTACCGTGGGCATGTTTGATGGAGTGCATGTAGGTCACAGGCACATCCTTCAGATGCTTGGAAGTGTGTCGGTCGAGCAGGGATTGCGTCCAGTCGTAGTCACTTTCGACCGCCATCCACGGCAGGTACTCAATGCCGAGAAGGCGGCTTCGTTCCGGGTCAACACCAACGAGGAGCGCTATCGGCTGTTGGAAGAGTGTGGGGTGCAGGATGTGGTAGAGATTGCCTTCACCACGTCGATGGCACAGCTGTCGGCGTGCGAGTTTTTTGAGCAGATACTGCTTCGACGTTTGCGTTGCAAGGCGTTGGTGCTGGGGTACGATAATATGTTTGGCAATCGTCAACGGAATGATTTCGACCGTCTACCATCTATGACGAAAGCCCATGGGGTATCTCTTGTGGTCGACACACCCCTCAGAGTCGATGGGGTTGAAGTGAGCTCTACCAAGGTCCGCAAAGCCTTGGAGGCGGGCGACGTGCGGCGGGCTGCCGTGTTGCTGGGCTATCATTATCGGCTTTGGGGCACTGTGGTAAAGGGCAGGCAGGTGGGGCGTACTTTGGGATTCCCCACGGCCAACGTCTGTCTCGACGACAGCACCAAAGTGGTGCCCACTGGCGGGGTGTACGCTGTCCGGGTCTTTCTCCCCGATGGGGGCGGAATGAGGCTGGGCATGGCCAATTTCGGAGCCCAACCCACCTTCGGTCTCGAGAAGACCGTGTTTGAGGTGAATATATTCGACTATGATGGCGACCTCTACGACAAGGTGCTGACGGTCGAGTTTGTCGACAGAATACGCGATGTGTGTCGTTTTGAGGGAGTGGAACACTTGGTGAAACAGTTGAACGACGACCGCACCGAGGCATTGAGGATGATGAAGGATCTGAAATAAACTGCTATGCGACAATCGGGTTGGTTTCTCTTCTTGCTACTAATGGCAAACTTGGCTGAGGCACAGCCGGGCAAGGTATATAAGTCGTTGAAGGAGGTGACCGACCCACACGAGGTTTACGTCCTCCAGTTACGTGGCAAGCGATTGAAGGCCGTCCCTTCCATTGTATACCAGATGACCAATCTGTGTGAGTTGGACCTTAGGGGCAATCGTATCTCCCATTTGTCCGACAGCATCGCCCTCCTCACCCAGTTGCAACGGCTGGATTTGAGCCGCAACCCCCTCATGGACCTACCCCTGTCAATGGCTGAGATGAAGGAGTTGCGCGAGTTGGTGCTTTGGTCAACCTATGTGACCGACCTTCCGCCGTCGTTCTCTCAGTTGGACGAGAGTCTCGTTGTGTTGGATTTGCGCGACTGCCCACTCACTCTCGACAATCAGGAGGCAATTGAGAACCTGTTGCCATCGGTCAAAAAGTTGTGGTATTATGCCTGCAATTGTGGCAACTGAAAGAAAAAAGAATAATTATATGATACAGCCTCAATTACATATTGCATACTTTCAGCAGGCTATTGCTTGGGAGGATCCCGCTGCCAATTACCAGATGGTGGAAAAGGCTTTTGGCTCTTTGTCATCCAAGATGGATATCCTAGTGGTGCCCGAGACGTTCAATACAGGCTTTTCCGATAATATGGCTGCCATGGCCGAGCCTCCCGAGGGCGCAACCCTTGACTTTGCCCGCCGTATGGCCAAGCAGAACGATGCTCTTTTCGTAGGTACATGGACTGTAAGGCAAAAGGATGGAGGCGTGGTGAACCGGCTGCATTGGGTCTTTCCTGACGGGAACTACGGCTATTACGATAAGGGGCACACCTTCCGCATGAGCAGTGAGGCAAGCCAGCTGGTCCGAGGCACCCAGAAGGCACTCTTTGAGTGGCGTGGATGGCATATCAAACCGGCGATCTGCTACGACCTTCGTTTTCCTAGGTGGCTCCGCAACGGTGTGCCTGCCAGCGAGCTGTACAAACTCCCCGGCAACGGAGTAGAACGCCCCAAAGAAGACGTGGCGTTAGACTACGACCTCTTGTTGGTCTGTGCCAATTGGCCTGGCTCTCGCCATGAGGCATGGAGCACTCTCTTAAAGGCCCGCGCCATCGAAAACCTCTGTTATGTGGTCGGGGTGAATAGGGCAGGTGTGGACGGTGTAGGCATACCCTATACCGGCAATTGCGCTGCCATCGACTTTAAGGGAATGGAGTTGAGCTATTGCGAACCCGAGCAGGCGCAAGTCCAGACCGCCACGCTCGACTTCGAAGCCTTGCAAACCTTCCGTCGGCACTGGCCTTTTTATTTAGATTTTGATTAAGGATAATATAAATGACCATAGAAGACAAACTGGGATTTACCAAGATTCGTGAGTTGGTGGCTGCCGAATGCACCAACGCCTTGGCTCTGCAGATGACTCGCGATATGTCGTTCTCCAACAGCTACGACCGTGTGGTTCGCGAACTACAGCAGACCGAGGAGTTCCGACAAATTTTGGTGCTGGAAAATAGCTTCCCTTCCCAGGACTTTATCGACCTCTCCGAAGAACTCTCCCGACTGCGTATTGCGAATACTGTCATTGAGTTGGAAGCCCTTTTTGACCTCAAATGCTCACTGCATACCATCCAGGAGTGCCTGCGCTTCCTGCTGCGCGACGACCCCGTGCGCTACCCCATGCTTCACGAGCTGGCCATGCGCGTCGACCTCGATCCCTCTATCTCCAAGTACCTTAACAAGATTGTTGACGATAAGGGGGAAATCTACGACAATGCCTCCGATACGTTGCTGGACATTCGGCGGCAGATGGCCAAGAAGCGCAACGACGTAGATGTCCAGATAAGCCGCCAGCTCGCCCGTGCCAAGCACGAGGGCTGGGCTCCCGAGAATGCCGAGGTGACCATCCGCAATGGACGCCTCGTCATCCCCATGCTCGACACTCACCGCCGCAAAATCAAGGGTCTCATCCACGACGAGTCCGCCACCCGTCAGACCGCCTACCTCGAGCCTTCGGAGGTGGTGGAACTCAACAATGACCTGCGAGAGTTGGAGTTTGCCGAGCGACATGAGATACAGAAGATACTGGCCCGCTTTACCGACATGATACGTCCCCAGCTGGATGCCCTTATCAATGCCTATTGGTTTCTGGCACGCATCGACTTCATCCGCGCCAAGGCGCGCTTCGCTCTCACCCTCCATGCCGGGCGTCCGATTGTCGACAGCATCACCAAAATCAACTGGCTCGACGCCCGTCATCCCCTGCTCTTCCTCAGCCACAAAGGTGAGGTTGTGCCCTTCGATATCAACCTCAACGACGAGGCTCATATCCTCATTGTCTCCGGACCCAATGCCGGTGGCAAGTCGGTATGCTTGAAAGCCGTTGGTCTGATACAATACATGCTGCAGTGTGGGTTACTCGTTCCCTGTCGCGAGACCTCCGAGTTTGGTATCTTCGACGACATCTTTATTGATATCGGTGACCAGCAGTCTATTGAGAATGACCTCAGTACCTATACCTCCCACCTGCAGAATATGAAGCATCTGCTCGAAACTGCCAATGAGGGAACCTTATTTCTGCTCGACGAACTGGGGGGTGGCACTGAGCCCCGTTCTGGTTGTGCAATTGCCGAGGCACTGCTCGAAGAACTTCACCGTCGCCATGCCTTTGGGGTGGTCACCACTCACTATGCCGACCTCAAGTTGCTCGCCGACAAGTGTCCGGGCATCCGCAATGGGGCTATGCTTTTCGATACCGAGAAGATGAAACCCCTTTATCGGCTTTCCATCGGGCATCCCGGTAGCTCTTTCGCCTTCGAGATAGCCCAAAGCATCGGCTTCCCCGAGGATGTCCTTAAGGCAGCAAGCGAGAAGGTGGGCGGTGCGATGCTCAACTTCGAGCACCAACTGCAACAATTAGAGCTCGACAAGCAGGAAGTTGAGCGTCAGCGCACCGAACTCCAGGTGGCTGACTCTTTTCTCGCCGAAGTCACCTCCAAGTACCAACGTCTCAGTGAGCAACTCGAAGAACGCCGCCACCAGATTCTCTCCGATGCCCGCAAGGAAGCCCAGCAGATCCTCACCGATGCCAACCGCACGGTCGAGCAGACCATCAGCGAGATACGGTCGGCTCAGGCCGAGCGCGAGCGTACCCTCCAGTCGCGCGAACGCATGAAGGCGGAGGCTGAGCGTCTTGCTTCGGCTCAGGAACAGCACGACGAGCTTCTCGAGAAAGTGAAAAAAGGTGCCGGCGTGGCCTCTCTTCCTCGCGGCAATACAGCCACGACCAAGGCTCAGGCTCCCACCGACGACACCTCATCCGACCCCATCGCTGTCGGCAGCATTGTCCGTATCGATGGGCAGGACACATACGGAGAGGTGGTTGAAATCAAAGGCAAGAAGGCTGTGGTAGAGAGCAACAGCATCCGCATGACCATCGCCTTGGCTCGCCTCACGGCCACCAAGAAAAAGGTCATCCCTGTCGACAAGACCAGCCTACAGAACAATCGCTTCCAGTCTATCTACAACGACATCAACGAGAAGCGCAAACACTTCAATCCTACCATCGACCTCCGAGGCCAGCGGGCCGACGAGGCAATGGAAAACCTCCAGCACTTCTTGGACGATGCCCAGTTGCTGAGCGAGAAAGAGCTGCGTATCCTACATGGCAAGGGCTACGGCATTCTCAAACAGATTATCCGAGACTATTTGATGGGCAACCGCGACGTGAAGTCGTTCCAGTCCGAACGGCTCGAACTAGGCGGCGACGGCATCACCGTGGTACATCTGAAATAAAAGACATGTTGGAGAAATACAATTACATCAGTAATGATAGATTTCCCTAAGATTTCCAGATTTCGCAAAGCGGGTAATATACAGCCCCTATTGAGAGCTTGCCTATTCGAGGCTGTTGAAAATTAGTTATATAGGGCATAAGAGCCATGCCAATTCGGAAAAATACTTTCATTGTAGGGAAAATTATTGAGAAATAAGGTGTATTTTTGCATCGTAAAACTTAAGGCATGAATTATTAATCAAAAACCCACAATACGATGAAAGTTACAAAGTTAATCCTCCCTTTGCTCGCCGTGTTTATGTTGGCGACGGGCTGCACAAAAGAGTATTATGGCTCACAGATTGAGACCTACCAGTTCAATGTGAACCCTGGCGATTGGTCGCGCAACCAAGGTCAGAATCTCCCAGGTGCCAACAACTACCTCTATTGCGAAAAAGCAATCCCCGCTATCGACCAAAGCGTGTTCCAGAATGGCACCGTTCAGATGTACTGCTGGAATGTCTATGACAACATGAACAACCTGGGTGCATGGAACACCCTGCCTTTCGTCTACCCCCTCGAGATCTACGTGACCAACGACGAAGGCAACACTGAAATGATTGTTGTCCCTGAAAACCTCCGTTTTGAATGGGAGTTGGGCAAGGTGACCATCATCATCCAAGACCTCGATGGCTACGACCCCGAGAGCATGGAACTCGCCGGTCCCATCAGCTTCAAGGTCTGCGTAACCCGAAACATGTAACAGATTTTACCTAACGAGAAAAGGGAGTCGCCCTATAGGTGGCTCCCTTTTCTTATTATGAGGCTGAGACCGCTATTTGATTTTTAGCTGCCTCTTATATGCCTTCATGGTGTTCTCTAAGAGCGACACGATGGTCAGCGGTCCTACGCCGCCAGGGACGGGCGTCACCCAGCTGCACAGTTTGTCCACCTCGTCGTGCTTCACGTCGCCAATGATGCGATAACCGCTCTTCTTGCTCTCGTCGGGAATGCGGTGGATACCCACATCGATAACCACGGCTCCCTCTTTCACCATGTCGGCCGTGACCATCTCGGGCTTGCCGATGGCCACCACCAAAATGTCGGCTTGACGGGTCAAGTCGGCCATGTTCTTCGTCTTGCTATGGCATATAGTCACCGTGCAGTCAAATCCCTTGCGCGAAAGCAGGTTGGCAACCGGGGTGCCTACGATGTTGCTACGCCCCATCACCACGCAATGCTTACCCGCCGTCTCTACGTTGTAGCGTTTCAGCAGGGTGCAGATGCCCATCGGGGTGGCAGGGATGAAGGCTTCCTCGCCCAGCACCATGCGACCTACATTGATGGCCGTGAATCCGTCCACGTCCTTATCGGGCGAGATGGCATTGATAATGTGCTGCTCGTTGATGTGTTTGGGTAGGGGTAGCTGGACGATGAATCCGTCGATCTCGTTGTCGTTGTTCAGAAAGTCGATAGTCTGCAGCAGCTCTTTTTCTGAAATATTCTCTGGAAGCCGGTAGACCGATGAAATGAAACCCACCTCGTGGCTCGACTTCTCTTTGTTGGCAACATAGGTCTGGCTTGCGCCGTCGTTGCCCACAATCACAGCCGCCAGGTGTGGGGGACGATGCCCTTGGGCGGTCAGCTGACGCACCTCATTGGCTATTTCCTCTTTTATCTGCAGGGACAGTGCCTTGCCGTCAAGTTGTTGGAACATGTGATTATTTAGTTTGAATGATTGATTGCTTGGTATTAATTATCTTCTCCGGCGGGGCATCTGGGGCATACGTCCCTTGGTGCTCACCGACTTCATCATCTTGCGAGTCTCCTCAAATTGCTTAAGGAAGCGGTTCAGCTCTTGGATGCTGCGGCCGCTTCCGGCGGCAATGCGCTGCTTGCGGCTGCCGTTGAGGCAGCTGGGGTGGCGTCTCTCATAGGGGGTCATGCTCCCTATCATCGACTCGATGGGCTTGAAGGCATCGTCGCCTATCTCCACATTCTTGGTCAGCTTGTCCATACCGGGTATCATGCCGATAAGTTCCTTCATGCTGCCCATCTTTTTGATTTGCCCCACCTGCGAGAGGAAGTCCTCGAAGTTATATTCGTTGTGGATAAGTTTCTTCTGTATCTTGCGGGCCTCCTCCTCGTCGTATTGCTCTTGGGCTCTCTCCACCAGCGACACCACGTCGCCCATGCCGAGTATACGGCTTGCCATACGGTCGGGGTGGAACACATCCAAGGCATCCATCTTCTCGCCCACACCCACAAACTTGATGGGCTTCTGCACCGCGTAGCGGATGGTCAGGGCGGCACCGCCGCGGGTATCGCCGTCGAGTTTCGTCAGCACCACGCCGTCGAAGTCGATGCGCTCATTAAAGGCCTTGGCCGTGTTCACTGCGTCTTGGCCTGTCATCGAGTCAACCACGAAGAGGGTTTCTTGCGGATGCAGGTTCTCTTTGAGACTCGAGATCTCGTCCATCATCTGCTCGTCTACGGCCAGACGACCTGCCGTATCGACAATGACCACGTTGTAGCCCCTCATCTTTGCCTCGCGGATAGCCTTTTGGGCAATATCTACGGGGTTGGTGTTCCCCTCCTCGGTAAACACCGGCACCGATATCTGCTGTCCAAGCGTCTGCAACTGGCTGATAGCAGCAGGACGGTACACGTCGCCTGCCACCAGCATCACGGTCTTGTTCTTCTTGTTCTTGATATAGTGAGCCAGCTTGGCACTGAAAGTGGTCTTACCCGAACCCTGCAGGCCCGCTATCAGCACCACGGCCGGACTGCCTTTCACGTTGATATCCACTGCTTCGCTGCCCATTAGCTCGGTCAGCTTCTCATGCACTATTTTCACCATCAACTGGCCCGGCTCGATGCTTTGGATCACATTCCTTCCCAGCGCCTCGGCCTTCACTTTGTCGGTAAATTCTTTGGCTATCGGATAACTCACATCCGCGTCAAGCAGTGCCTTGCGCACCTCCTTGACGGTCTCGGCAATGTTAATATCGGTGATTTTGCCCTTGCCACGAAGCGTATGTAACGCTTTCTCAATCTTACTACTAATACTTTCAAACATAACTTTTCGGCACAATATTTTAAATTGCAAATTTACATTATTTTTTCCATTTGGGCAAATTTTTATCCCAAATCGGTCTTAGGTTTTTCCCCTTCGTCCTCATTGCCTTGGCATAAGTGATTCTCCTCCACCTCCCTGCCTTCGTCTTCCTGACCCCTTGAGCTCGGTTTGCCAGGGCAGCTAAGCCTTGCCTATACCCCTTGTTTGCTCGTTGTGCGATTGTTTTTTGTCACTTATTCGTTTAGATAAACGATAAATTGGTGTTATTTGATTGAGTATTAGTGAAATATACTCTGAAGGCACGATGCGTGGAAGCAGGCTTTAGCCCAAATCGTTTATTAAGTGTATCCAAAATCGCATACAGCCATCAATATTGCCTATCCGTATGTCGGAAGAGTTAAAAATGTGTCAAAAAAGGTAGGATTGTTTGCATTTGTCGGGGAAAGTTGGTAGTTTTGCAGAGCAAAACAAAAGTATTATTGATAAATTGTCATCTAAGAATAAGACGTTTATGAAAAAAATACCATTATTACTCATTGTTTTAAGTATGTCCACTGCTATGTTTGGGCAAGTGGTGACTTATGGGGATTCGAACTATCTGTTTCATCACTTACCCCAAAATCCTCCAATATTTGATGATGACTATGCTAAAATATATGCAATATACCATATTTATGACTGTGAGGATGTTCGCTTCGTATCCGAATATGGCCAAATGTACGCCATAGACTCTCTGGAAAGTATCTACGGCATAGCATTTGTTGGTGATACGTTACTGCAATCGAGGACTCGCAACCAAACGGTATCTGCGACATTGTGTCTGTATGTCAAACATGCAGGGTCGAACAGCCTTGTGCCTCTCGACTCCATAGTGATGGACGTCACCATGCCCCACGAGAGAAAGTTTGTATACCAGGCGGTGGACTCAACGACCAACACCCTGATGGTCGACACTGTCCCCGTGTACGAAAGGCTGTTCGCATTCGACTGGGCGGTGGAGCCGGGCGACTCGATCATGATATCGCTCAAAGGCGCGCCGGAAATCAAAGACAATCCCCCCATCCGAGGGGATTGTATTTTGGGATTCTACCAACGGCTTCTTAGACCTGGTCCCGACTTCAGACTACTAGAGATGGGACCTTGGGGTACCTATGATTGCAGACAAACCGACCAACCAATTTTCCCCATCCGCCACAGGGCATGTCCGAGGGTGGAATCCGTGAGGGTGGACAGCGTGGACGGGACCCGGATGTGGTTATCGTGGTCGCCAGTGGACACGGCGAGCCGCTACCGTCTGGAGTACGGGCCAGAGGGGTTCTACTACGGCGGAGGCGTATACAGCAGCGGCACGGTGGTGGAAGGCATCACCGACACCTCGTATGTAGTCAGCGGGCTACTGAGCAACACGGTTTACACGTTCCATGTGAGCGCCTACTGCCCGACGATGAAGCAGTACGGCATGGCCGGCTATGCCATGGGGCTGACCAACGACGTGGTTTATTGCCCCGCTGCCGAGGGCCTCAGAATAGAGAAAAAGCTGTCCGACGGGGTGCGGCTGGTATGGGACACGCTGCCTGAACAGACGAACTTTGAGCTATACGTGAGGCGTGAAGGCATGGAGGCGATATACCTGATGCCCGACTCGAACCCCTACGAACTGAGGGGGCTGGACGAGGAGGTGGCGTATAACGTGGCACTCCGTGCGGAGTGCCGACACCAATGTGCGATCCACGACACGCTGACGTGGGGCCCATGGGGACCGCTAGTTCGATTTACCCTGGAGCATGTCGGCATCGGCGGGCTGCGCGAGGACGGCCTCCGTGCCACCGTCATACCCAATCCCGCCCACGGATATGTGACCGTGGCGAGAGACGGGGACGAGGGCACCATTGCCATCACCGACGTGACGGGCAGGGTGGTGATGAACGAGAGGCCCGTGGCCGACGGCGAACGGGTGGACGTCTCAGCCCTGCGCGCGGGCATCTACTTCGTGACCCTGACATCGCCCCGTGGCTCCACCACGGTAAAGTTGGCGGTGGAGTAGTCTGTACCAACATGTCGTACGGCTTTTAACCCCAATCGGTCATTAGGTCGACTTTTCAATCAAATAATACCTCAACCCATGAAAAAAATTGCCATAATTGTTTGTTTTATAGGACTGGTTGTGATGGATGGGAGTGTAGAAGCCCAGGGGCTGTTTGGCGGCAGGAAGCGCAATAAGGCACGCATCGAGCGTGCGGCCAAGAAAAAAACGGGAACACTGCCCATAATGGTGAAGGGTGAAAAGTTTGAGATGGTGTTGGTGCGAGGCGGCTCGTATATGATGGGGTGTGACCCCGAGTTTTGGGGCACTTCGGTAAGCCCATATTCAAATAGATTCTTTTATGGCGTAAACAAGGGTACTTCGGTGCTGGACAGCAAGGAGAGGGGCAAGAACGACGAGGTGCCCCGTCACGGCGTGTCCGTGGGCAGTTTCTATATGGGGCGCTACGAGGTGACGCAGGCGTTGTGGAAGGCTGTGATGGGCTACAACCCGTCGAACTTTGTGGGCGACGAGCTGCCTGTGGAGCAGGTGAGTTTCGATGAGGTGCAGACCTTTATCACGCGGCTGCGGGAGTTGACGGGGCTGCCTTTCCGTCTGCCTACGGAGGCGGAGTGGGAGTATGCTGCCCGAGGGGGTGCGGAGGCGAAGAGCACAACGTATGCAGGGTCGAACGAGTTGATGCATGTGTCGTGGACACAGCTTAATAGCGGCGATTCTACCCACATAGTGGGAGGATTGGTGCCCAACGAGTTGGGATTGTATGATATGACGGGCAATGTGTGGGAGTGGTGCAGCGACTGGTATGCCGACGACACTTACGCATGGGATGTGGCATCGCACTATGACGTTCCCGCCAGAGTGAAAAGCCGACAGGATTTATATCAGTATTGGGTGGATATAGGCGAGGAGCGTAATATCTTGGAGAGCATCGACGAAACCGTCTCGCCCAAGGGACCCACCAGCGGGACGACAAAGGTGGGCCGAGGAGGCTCGTGGGCTGATGTGAAGGAGGATGTGAGGGTGTCGTATCGCAACTTTTGGCAGCCTAATATGCGGTTGAGTGTGTTGGGATTTAGGCTGGCGTTGTCGGCCGACAGTGTGCCTGCGTCGGGGTGGATGCCTAACCAGTATGTGTTGGATTCGTTGGTGGGAGGGAAGGCATACTCGTCGATGACATCGGAGGGTGTCGCACGGCAGGCCAATGGTGTGTTGGAGGGGGCGTTCAGCGTGTCGCCTACACGGCAGGTGCGTTTCTCGAAGGGCAACCTGCAGTACAATGCGGTGGCAGACCAGTGGCGTTTTGCCGAAAGGCAGTACGACATTATCGGATTGGACAATGTGGAATACGGTAAGCATTATGCGGGGTGGATTGACTTGTTTTCCTTTGGCACGAGTGGCTATCACAATAAGTCGCCCTACTATTATTCGGCTCAAAATGCCAGCTATGGCAATGGCAACCGCAATATCGACAGGACGAGCTATGATTGGGGCGTTTACAACGCTATCAGCAATGGCGGCAACCGTGTGGGGCAGTGGAGGACGCTGTCGGTGAACGAGTGGGCGTATATGTTGATGCGTCGGCCTAATGCGGAGAAGCTGATGTCGCCCGCCTCTATAAACGGCCACCAAGGAATGCTGCTGCTGCCCGACGACTGGCTTGAAACGGGAGGCGACACACTGCGTGAAGGGGTGGTGTATCTGTTCAGTACAAAGCAGTGGGGTGTGATGGAACGTGCAGGGGCGGTGTTTTTGCCGTGTGCGGGGTATGCTAAGATGATGTGCTACTATTATGCTGTGCCATTGCCTGGGCAGGTGGAGACGTTGATACCCATGTTCAACACTGGGCTAGGACATAGTCTGGGTAGGCTTGCGTCTGCCAGCATGATGCCGGAAGAGGCAGAGCAGGCCGAAGGGGGAGGACTCATGAATGACACCCAGGCAAGGTGGGAGGCGTTGAAAAACTACCGTCCGCCGGTGGAGAGTGATGAGGGTTTAGGGTATTATTGGACAACTATCCATTACAACGAGGAGACGGCACTGGGCTATTGTTTCACTTCGGAAAAGCGGGGCTATATCATACCTTTAGAGCGGCTGACGCGTATGTCGGTGCGCCTGGTGCAGGACGTGGGGAATTGAAAAGTGAAAATTGAAAATTGAAAAATGGCTGGCGCGGTCATTTGTCATTTGTCAATTCACTATTCACTATTCACTAATCACGATTCACATTTCACTTTTTTTCGTATATTTGCATTTTGTAAACTAAGTGGCAGATTATGAAGAAAGGTTTGATTATTATCGTATTGGCTGTTTTGCTGGGTGGGGTTACTCCCGTATTGGGACAGGATTTCCCCTTTCAAGATACGCGCTTGTCGGTTGCCGAGAGGGTGGAAGACTTGCTGTCGCGGCTGACGTTGGACGAGAAGTTGTCGCTGATGCAACACCGCAATCCAGCCATCCCTTCGCTGGGGTTGCCCGCCTACAGTTGGTGGAACGAGGCCCTGCACGGCGTGGGGCGCAACGGACTGGCCACGGTGTGGCCGATGCCCATCGCGCTGGCAGCTACGTTCGACGACTGGATGGTGCGGCAGGTGTTTGCCGACGTGACATTCGAGGCGCGGTGGAAGTATCTGGAAGCGGCACACGACACTGCTTCGACTATGGCAAAAGAACCTACCGACTATACGGGACTTACCTTTTTTACGCCCAATATCAATATCTTCCGTGACCCTCGCTGGGGGCGCGGCATGGAGACTTACGGTGAGGATCCCTTTCTGACGGCACGCATGGGCTTGGCGTGTGTGAATGGCCTGCAACATAACTACGACTTTTCGTTGACGGGAAAGGTGGATATGGAGCATTTGACGGCGGCAGCATGCCTGAAGCATTTGGCAGTGCACAGCGGCCCCGAGGGGGTGAGACACGAGTTTGACTCACGGGTGAGTCCGCGCGACCTGTGGACTACCTATCTCCCTGCTTTTGAATATATCATCAAGAATAGCGACGTGCAGCAGGTGATGTGCGGCTACAACCGGTTGAACGGTGAGCCATGCTGTACCAATAAAGAGTTGCTGGTCGACATATTGCGCAACAAGTGGCATTACGACGGCTTGTTGGTGACAGACTGCTGGGCGCTGAACGATTGTTGGGAGCGCGACACCGTTATTCCCCGCCACAAGACCCATGCCTCGGCAGCCCTCACGGCAGGCGACGCCTTCGGCAGCGAGGTGGACTTGGAGTGTGGCAGCGGGTTGGCGGCACTAAAGACGGCGGTAGACTCAGGCTATGTGCGAGAGGAGGTGATAAACCAGCATGTCCGCCGCATACTGAGCACTAGGTTGCGGGTGATGGAATTGAGTCCCACGGGTGATATTGTCCCAAGTGGTATCGACCCAATGTATGTTGCATCGCAGAGCTTGGTGCTACTAAAGAACGAGAATCATTTGTTGCCCCTTCAGCAGGGGACGACCAAGATATATTTGGCAGGACCCAATGCCGAGGATACCTTGATGCCGCTGGGTAACTATAATGGCACTCCGGCCCATACGGTGAGCCTCCGTGAAGGATTGGGCGAGCTTTTTCAGTTGGTCGACAATCCGAAACAGGCCGACGTGATAGTGTATGCTGGAGGATTGAACCCTCAGTTGGAAGGGGAGGAGTTGCCTGTGGATATGCCAGGTTTCTACAAAGGCGACCGCACCCGAATAGAGTTGCCTAACGACCAGCAGAAGGAGATACGACGTTTGCGGCGGAAACATAAACCTATGGTGCTGCTTCTGTGTAGTGGTAGCGCGGTGGCTTTGGACAAACATGCGCTGCGGTGCGACGCCATCATGGAGTGCTGGTATGGAGGCGAGGCGATGGGTATGGCCGTGGCCGCCTCTTTGGCTGGCTATTATGATAATTTCGGACGCCTGCCCGTCACATTCTATAAAAGTACTCAGCAACTACCGTCCTTCGACAGTTACGACATGCAAGGACGCACCTACCGCTATATGACCCAGGCACCGCTGTATTCTTTTGGCTACGGATTGGATTATGCTTCCTATAGGATAGGAAAGGTGCAGTATGAGGGTGGCAAGGTGTGTGGCGAGGTGAAAATGGTGGAGTCGCCCCGTGTGAAACCTCACGGGTCGAGTCATACGGTGGTGGAGGTCTATCTTCGGGGAGCAGAGGGTAGCGGCGAACCTCTCAAGCAGCTGGTCGGTTTCCAGAAGGTGGCTGTCGGAGAGAATGGCACTCAGCAGTTTGAGATAGCTATCGATCCCTATTGGCTGCGGATGTTCGATGAGGAAACACAAGAGATTGTTCCGATACCTGCAGGCAGCGAGATTACGCTGCTGGTAGGGTTCAGCAGCGCGGACAAAGACTTGGTTGAATTAAAAATTAAATTATAAACTAGTCGGACTAGTCCGACCAGTCCGACTAGTCTGACAAAAAAACAACACAACATGAAAAAACAAGATTGGTTAGTTATCTTAATCGTGGTGGTCGTGTTGGCCCCGTTCTTTATTCCTGCCACAGGATTCTTCGAGTGGTTCAAGGCATCCACGGCGGCACACCCTTACATCATGGCGTTCTTCAAGTTTGCCATCCTTGCCACCTTTGGCGAGATGCTGGCACTTCGCATCCGCGAGGGCGTGTACAACAAGAAAGGCTTCGGTGTGCTGCCCCGCATGATGGTGTGGGGTTTCTTGGGCATGTGCATCGCTATGGCGATGGTCATCTTCAAGAGTGGCGTGCCTACGTTCCTTGGTACCGTGGCGGATGCCATCAAGGGCTATAGCGGACATGTGCCTGCCTACGCCGCCATCTTCAAGGCTACGGAGCTGACATGGGGCAAGGTGGGTATCGCCTTTGCCGTCAGTGTGCTGATGAATACTATCTTCGCGCCGGTGATGATGACGTTCCACAAGTGTACCGACATCCACATCTTGGAGAACGGTGGCACCGTGCGCGGACTGCTGCGCCCGATGAAAATGCGTGAGATATTTGCCACCAAGGTTAACTGGGATGTGCAGTGGAACGTGGTGTTCAAGAAGACCATACCCCTCTTCTGGTTCCCAGCACACACCATCACCTTTATCCTGCCTCCGACCTTCCAAGTGCTGTTTGCCGCTCTGCTGGGTGTGGCACTGGGTCTGATATTGGCTTTAGCTGGAGGAAGTAAGAAATGAGGAAAAGACTAGTATTTCTAGTACTGCTAGTATCACTAGTTAGACTAGAAGCTCAAGAGGGCTTTCATTTCGGGTTCCACGGCTTTGTCAACCCCCACTACTATGCCGACAGCCGCAGTGTTGTGGGCGGGCGCGAGGATATGATGCTGTTCTACCCCAAACCCATCGTGCGTGATGCTCAAGGCAACGATATCAACGACGGTTGGCAGGCCAATATGCTTGCCATCACCGCAAGGCTGAATGTGAAAATCACGGGTCCTGAGATGTTGGGTGCAAAGACCTCTGCCTTTGTGGAAGGCGACTTCACGGGAGCAACTAACGCCACTATTGACAATCTGCGCCTGCGTCATGCCTACTTCACCCTCGACTGGGGGCGACACAAACTGCTTGCCGGACAATATTGGTATGCCATGGTCACACACGAGATTATGCCCATGACCAACCCTCTGAACATGGGTGCACCTTTTCATTGCTATGCGCGGCAACCGCAAGTGCGGTACACCTACAGTCTTGATGGACTGGAGGCGGTGGCTGTGGCACAGTGGCAGTTGGACAATATGAGTCAGGGACTGCTGAACGGGGTGCCTACCTCTTCTACGCTGTTTGCAAGACATAGCATATTGCCCGAGCTGAATGCCCAGCTGCGTTACCGCACGTCGAGATTGTTTATCGGGGCCGCTGCCAACCTCAAGAGCATACAGCCTATGGTGAACACTGCTGGTATGGCATCATCCCAGCAACTGCACCGTTCGTTGAGCTACTCCATCTTCGGCAGCTACCGCTTCGAAGAAGGCTTTACCGTCAAGGTGCAAACTCTCCTCAACAACAGCCTCTATGAGGGATGTTCGCTGGGCGGTTATCTGATGTACCAAAGTGTGGGAGGCAACCTTGTGGACTTCCGCGACTGGCACTTCAACACCGTGTGGCTCGACATCGAGCGCAACCATGGACACTGGCGGCCCGGTCTCTTCATGGGCTATGCCCAGCATATGGATGAGGGTCCTGTGCCAGCCATCTATGGTCCTGTCACCGTCTTTGGTCGCGG
This sequence comes from uncultured Bacteroidales bacterium, assembly GCA_947303735.1. Classification (GTDB taxonomy): domain Bacteria; phylum Bacteroidota; class Bacteroidia; order Bacteroidales; family P3; genus Colimorpha. The sequence goes on from CAMYZD010000001.1 coordinate 46,482, forward strand.
CTACGACCTTGATTATCTCTGGCGCATACAACCTCGCCTCACCTACACTACCCAGAAAGGTCTCTCCTTCGTGGGCGAAGCCGAATACACCTACGCTGGCTACGACGAGCCGGTGGGCAACCTGCGTCTTTCATTAAGTGCCGTATATGCGTTCTAACTATCATACACATTCCCGTTACTGCGACGGCAAGGGCGAACTTCGCGATTATGTTGAGCTTGCCCTTGCCAACGGTTTCTCCGCCCTCGGTTTTTCTGGCCACGCACCGCTGCCCTTCAAAAACACTTTCTCCATTCACGACGAGGACTATCTTGCCTACTGCAATGAGGTGCGGGCTCTGAAAGAGGAGTATCGTGGTCGTATCGACATCCGTTTGGGTTTGGAAATAGACTATGTGCCCGGGGTGAACGACGATTTTCAACCCCTCATTCAGCAGGGTGGTCTCGACTATTGCATAGGCGGGGTGCATCTGGTCACCGACCCCGACGACACAAATTGGCTGCGCAACCATCCAAGCGATGCGGCGCAGCGCATTTGGTTCATCGATGGTCCTAAGCAAGAAACCTACGACGAGGGACTGCAACGGGTCTTTCATAGCGACATACGCCGCGGTGTCACTGCCTTCTTCCATCAAAGCAACGCCATGATTGAGAGCCAGCGTCCCACCATCGTCGCCCACTTCAACAAGATAGTGATGCACAACCGCGACCGCTATTTCTTGGAACACGACAAATGGTATCTCGACCTAGTTTACGAAACCATCGAACTCATCCACGAAGTGGGCTGCATAGCTGAAGTCAACACCCGTGGTATCTACAAGAAACGCCACGACGACTATTACCCTTCGCGCGAGCTGTTGCGCTACATGAATGAAAAGCGCATCCCCGTCATCGTCAGCACTGATGCCCATAGCCCCGAAGACCTTCTAAAAACAGAAGGCGCAGAGGATTACCTCCGCGCCATCGGCTATTCTGAGATTGTCACTCGGTTGCCCTAGTGCTACATCTTCTTCAGTTGAGCAAAGCGGTATTGGCGCATATAGTCGTCCTCTTCCGACCAGTATTTGGCGTTGAAGAGGTCCATACCCGTTGGGGTAATCTCGTACCAGAACTGCTCATTGTTGGAGAATTGCAGCAGGTGGCTGGGCATGTCGAACGAGTAGAAGAAGTGGAACGTCTGGGTGTCCGCCACGCCTTTGGCATCAGTGCGGACGAGCGTGGTGTCGAAGAATTGGTAGGTCACCTTCTTAATTGAATCGTAATAAGTGCCGGTCAGAGTGTTAATGCGAGTCTGAATCAGAATGTCCTCGTATGCCGCCATAGGGCTTTTGTCACCGGGGTCATACATCCACAGCGTGTCGGCCTCATCATCTTCGGGGTTGAGGCATACGATGATGGTCTTCTCGCCAAGCTGTTGCAGCACAGCAGTGTCGCCCTCTACACCCACCGCAGTCCATTCGGTGCCGGGGTACGATTTGATAACGAAGGTGTCGGTCGCCACCTGTAGCAGCGCAAAGGTAGAGCCGCCCTCGTGCAGGGTGCCACCTTGGAAGATGAACAGGTCGGGGTTGTTGGTAATGGTGTCGTGGCTGCCGACAAAGAATTCGTAGCCGTCGAACCAGCAGGTGTTGTCGAAGTTAAACGTGGTTGCTTCCTCTTCCTGCGTGTGGCAGGCTGTGCAGAGGAGGGCACATACAGTCAGGATAGGAAATAGTCTCTTCATTTGGAAAAGTATTTGAATGTTCTGTTGTCAATACGGGTATATGATGATGCGCGAGTCAAGATGCGGCGGGTCCAATTGCCGTGGTCGTCTCGTATGTATCGGGTTACGTTGGGAGCATCATTGTCATATCTAACTTCTTCTACAACGTTACCCAGCGAGTCGTACTCCGTTGAGGGGTGGTCTGGAATATACCAGTTCATTACACCCTCTCGGTCGCGCATACTGGTCATGTCGCCTGTTTCGTTATATTCAAATGTCTGATAGGAGGCATCGGGGAATGTGATACGTGCCAGCCTTCCGTCGGTGTTGTAATCGTATGTAATGCGCGAACCGTCGGGGAAAATAAGCCGGTGCAGGTGGCCATCATGGTCGTATCGCAGGCGGTAGGTATAGCGTTTGTCGTTCGGGCCGGTGATGCGGGCTCTGCAGGTGCGACCATTGCGTGAATAGCTGTATTCAGTACGGGTATAGAGGGTTGTAATGCTGTCGTAGGGAGTGCCTGCACTATCTATGTAACACAGCTCCTCTATTCGCCGTCCTAGGCTGTCGTATTGAAAGGTGTAGCGTTGGTTGGTCTCGCGGTCGCGGTAGAGCAGTTCCAGGCAGTGTCCTGCGCTATCGAAGCAGACAGTATGTTCCGACACAAGACCTTCGAAATGCTCCTCAAACACCTCGTGTGTGAACATTGCCACTTCGCCCAGCAGCTCCTCAGTCTCACCTTCTCTAAGGTTATACTTGGTGGTGCGGTTGTAATCGTTTGGCAGGTTTGGAACATAGGGGAATGGGTTGCCTTGCTCGGAGCAGCCGACCGCCAACCCCAACGTCACTACCATCGTTGCGACCCCTAGCCACCGCATGCTATTTCATCAATGTTTTGGTTACGATGGAGGCCAGTTTGCCTTTTGCTTGTTCTTTCAGCAGTTTCTCGGTCAATTTCGACTTCCCGATGGACTCTTTGTAATTGCTGTAGAACGCCAGCATCTCCTCCGTTGCCACTTGTGCGTTGATGAGGTTGCCGTCTTCCTTGTTGGTCAAAGCATGACGTGTCCATGCAGCCATAAATGCCACCAGCAAGTCACCTTTCTTAGCATCCACCAGACGGGGGTCAAGCGCCACGCTCACATTGGGACTGCCAGTAAGCCAACGGACGAGGAAACTGGTGCATTCCTCGTGCTTGGGTTGGTTGAAGGCGGGGTCGACGCTGAGCAGATAGTTGCAGCAGTTGAGCACGTCTGCCTCATAGTTGGCATAGTCCGAAGGCCACATCTTCTCGGGCATGATGGGCAGTTGAAATTGTAACTCTTGTGCCATGGCGCACTGTGCCATGACCATTGCGACTAGGACTAAAGCTATCTTTTTCATGTTAAATTTGTATTTTTTATGTGGTTATTATTGCTTGTCTGTCTGATAAAAATACTTAAAATGCATCCTCAATAGAAGGGTGGCCGAAGGCCACGAATGTATCAATTCTCAATTTTCAATTTTCAATTCTCAATTCCCTTTACTCTTCCACTGCCAGACCGCCCATCGAAGTCTCTTTGTAGAGGCTGGGCAGGTCGTGTCCAGTGCGTTTCATTGTGCGCACCACCTTGTCGAAACTGATGATGTGCTTGCCATCGCTCATCATGGCGTAGATGTTGATATCCAAGGCTCGCAAGGCTGCCATGGCGTTGCGCTCGATGCAGGGTATCTGTACCAGTCCGCACATGGGGTCGCACGTCAGGCCTAGGTTGTGTTCCATGGCCATCTCGGCGGCATACTCTATCTGCTGTGGGCTTCCGCCAAACAGTTGGTTGGCCGCCACTGCTGCCATCACGCAGGCACTTCCCACCTCACCTTGGCAGCCCACTTCGGCGCCCGATATAGAGGCGTTGTGCTTGATGACGTTGGCAAACAGTCCTGCTGTTGCCATGGCGCGTAGTATCTCCTTGTCCGAAAACTCATGAGCCTTTTTCAAGTGGTATAGAACAGCCGGTAACACGCCTGAAGCTCCGCAGGTGGGTGCGGTCACTATTTGACCTCCCGCCGCGTTGCGTTCCGATGTGGCAAGTGCATAGGCAATCACCAGCGCACGGCTCTGTAGCGAGGGTTTGTAGCTCGAGGCACGTACATAATACTGCCGAGCCTTGCTCCGTAGATGCAGTCCGCCAGGGATTACCCCTTCTTCCCGAAGACCTTCGGCAACAGTACTTTGCATCACTTCCCACATCTCCTGCAGGTATTCCCAGATGTCTGCCTCTTCGCACTGCTGGACATACTCCCAGTAGGTCATGCCTTCGCGTTCGATGAAAGGCAGTATCTCTGTCAGGGTCTGCATGTCGTACACCTGTCGCGATTCCTCCTTCATGCTCTCGTTTGCCAGCGCGCCACCGCCTACGCTGTAGATGGTCCAGTCGGACGTGGTGACGCCTTTGTCGTCCAAGGATTCAAAATACATGCCGTTGGTGTGGAAAGGTTTCACGATATCGGGACGCCACACAATTTCCACTGGGATGGGGTAAGCCCCGTCGGCTATTGCCTTGTCGGTGCCGTGCCCTTTGCCAGTGGAGGCAAGGCTGCCATAAAGTGTTACGCGGAGGCTTTTCGCCTCGGGATGTGATTGGCGGAACAGTTGAGCAGCACGATGAGGAGCCATCGTATGGCTGCTAGAGGGACCGACTCCCCTACGGTATATTTTCTTGATAGATTCCACTTGATGGTATTCAGTATAAGAAATTACAAATTGCAAAAGTACACTTTTTTTCTGACATAGAGGAAAAAGTTTGGCACATTCTATTCTCGTTCCCTCATGCTTCCCACATGCTTCCCACCGTCATGCCACAAGAAAAAGGGGAGGAGGGATAGGAATTTATTGCTCTCCGAAAGAAAAAAATGATAAAAAAGTGTGTAGATAAAAAAAAAGTTGTATCTTTGCAATCTGATTTTAAATAAACATTATTCAAATAACGATTTAAAAAACAAACAATTATGCCTGCAAGAATTAGATTACAGCGTCATGGTAAAAAGAATCAACCCTTCTACCATATCGTTGTTGCGGATGGTCGTGCACCTCGGGACGGAAGATTTATCGAGAAATTAGGCACGTACAATCCCCTGACCAACCCCGCCACCATCAACCTCGATGTCGACAAGGCCGTGATGTGGCTCAAGAACGGTGCCCAGCCCTCTGACACCTGCCGCAGCATCCTCTCTTACAAGGGTGTCCTGCTCAAACGTCACCTCCAGATTGGTGTTGAGAAAGGTGCTATCAGCCAGGAACAGGCTGACGTGAAGTTCAACGAGTGGCTCCAGGCCAAGGAGGCCAAGGTTGCCGCTGCCAAGAGCGAAAACGACAACAAACTCCGCGAGGTGAAGAAAGAGCGCCTCGAGGGTGAGAAGAAGTTCAACGAGGCTAAAGCTGCCGCTGTTGCCGCCAAGCGCAAGGCCGCCGCTGAGGCTGAGGCTGCCGCCAAGGCCGAGGCTGCCGCTGCCACTGAGGAGGCTCCTGCCGCCGAGGCAGAAGAAGCCGCTCCCGCTGCCGAATAATGAACTTTCAACAGGATAAAAGAGCGTGCCCATGGCGGACACGCTCTTTTTTTCAATCCTTATTAATATCTCTATGACAAAGGAAGAATGCTATCTGTTGGGTAAAATCACCAAGCCTTTCGGGTTCAAAGGACAGGTCATTGTGTTTCTTGATGTCGACACCCCTTCCGACTATGAGGAACTCGACTCTGCTTTTGTCGAGGTGAAGGGAACCTTGGTGCCTTACTTTTTTCATGTCGACAATTTGAATGGTAATAAGGCCACCATCACTTTCGAGGACCTTACCCCCGACGAGGCTAGAGCCTTGGTGGGGAATGACCTCTACTTGCCACTCGACCTCCTCCCCAAACTGACAGGAAACAAGTTCTATTTTCATGAAGTCATCGGCTTTCGTGTGGTCGACGACGAATATGGCGATATCGGTACCATCGCCTCGGTCATTGAATTCCCTGCCCAGCCTCTGTTCCAAATAATGAATAACGGGACAGAGATATTGATTCCCGTCATCGACCCAGTGATAAAAAAGGTAGATAGGAAGACAAATACAATATTTATCACTTCTCCTACGGGGTTGATTGACTTGTATATGCAGAACAAATAAACAGGCTGTTAATATTTTTTTCCTTCTAATTGCAAAAGTATACGTATTTTTGCACCGTGAATAATGAGAGAGAGTGCGATTTAGGAATTTAATAATTGTATACCATGGAGAAGAAAGAGACCACACCTGAGAAGACCTGCTATTCGGCTGAAGAGTTGCAATTTTTTAAAGAATTGATACTTCAGAAACGCGAAGAAGCCATAAAGAACCTCCAATTGTTGAACGAGGCAGTGGCTGGCAGTGCAAATGATGTCAACGACACGGCACCCACTTTTAAAACACTTGAAGAGGGGAGCAACGTTCTATCCAAAGAGGAGAACTCTCGTCTCGCCGCCCGTCAACAGAAGTTTATCAAAGACCTCGATGCCGCTTTGGTGCGCATTGAGAATAAGACCTACGGCATCTGTCGCGTTACTGGCAAGCTTATCCCCAAGGAACGATTGATGATTGTCCCCCATGCCACGATGACTATCGAGGCGAAGATGCAGGAAAAGAAACGCCGTTAACACCGTCTTTTCATAAATAAACCCAGGCAGAACCATCGTGGCTCTGCCTTCTTTATATTGTAGTCATGTACGCTAGGGATAATCACCTGGTCATGCAATAATCATTGTCATTTGACGTTATAGAATTGGTTGGTTTGAGGAGGCAAATTTGTGGTTTTAGATGACTAATTGCTTCAAGAAACTGTAGATGTATGATTAAACGTTTGATCAAGAAAATAAAGGCTTTCCGAAAGTATATAAAGGAGGGTGGTCGTATTGCCCATCTGACTTTTAGTCAGATTGAGTACGACCAGATTCTTCGCGGTAGAAAAGTTATCGTTACAGGTGGTAGTGATGGCATCGGGTTGGCCATCGCAAAGAAGTTTATTGCGGTAGGGGCCGAGGTAGTCGTCACTGGACGAAATATGGACAAATTGGAGAAGGCCCGTGAAGAAATAAATTCCAACAGATTGCATATTCTTCAATGGGATATTTCGGAAATTGCCTCAAATGGCAAAAAATTGAGCGAAGCAATACAGATACTTGGTGGATTGGATATTCTCATCAATAATGCTGCCTTTTTGGCAAGGTATTGTACCGATGAAGCGTTTTATGATAAGACGATGGAGACTAATCTAAAGGCTCCTTACTTTATTTGTCAAGACGTGATAAAGTATTTCCTCGACCATAATAAAGACTCGATAAGTAAGATTATTAATATAACCAGCATCAATGCATTCCAAAGCTCTGACCATCCGTATTATATATCCAAGAGTGCACTCACTGCGTTAACTAGAGGTCTTGCTCGTAAAGTGGCAGACAAAAATATCGTTGTCAACGCTATAGCACCAGGTGTATGCGCAAGCTCAATTAATTATAGGGATGTGTCAGAAAATGCGTGGTCTGACGTTTCGCTTAACCACCGTATCGTTTTGCCTGAGGAGATTGCCGAAATTGCAGCATTCCTATGTAGTGATGCGGCCAATGGTATTATCGGACAAACGATTGTTTGTGATGGGGGTGCTTTGGTCAGAATGTAAGTGCTATGGATTATATCAATATAGAGAATCTCGATATCCCTATGGTGGGATTGGGAACCTTCTCAATGCATGGAGAGGAGTTGAAGGCGGTCATCACTTCGGCCATGGGTATGGGCTATTGTTTTTTCGACACAGCCTATAGGTATGGGAACGAAAGTGAAATTGGAGATATTGTAAAAGCGCAGCAAGATGAGATAGGCAATGCTGCACCTGTAGTCCTGTCGACAAAGTATAGCGGTCTGCAGTATCGTGGCAGAAAGAATAGACTCTTTTTAGACAAAAAGTCTCCCAAGAGAGCTTTGTCGACTTCTTTACACTGCCTTTGCCGGGACAACATAGACTTGTACCTACTTCATAGCCCTTTCCGTGGTTTTCAGAAGGCGTACGAAAAAATGTTGAAAGAGAAGGAGAAAGGCAGAATCACGGTGACGGGGGTTAGTGGCTATAGCGTCGACCAACTTAAAATGATAAAGGACTATTGTGGGGTGTATCCCATGATTGATATGATAGAGTTGCATCCGTATCACTCCTCGAGGGCATTAGTGGATTTCTGTAAAGAGAATGGCATCAAGCTGATTGCAAGGTCTCCTTTTGCTCATGGTGAAATTCTTCCGTTATTAAGTACCGATAAGGATATTACTAGTATTGCCAATGAACACAATAAGAGTGTTCCACAGGTCGTTCTGAGGTGGATTATTCAGCAAGGGGTGGTCGCATTGCCTAGGACTAAGAACCCAAGCCATTTGCAAGAGAATATCAATGTCTTTGATTTTGAATTGACAAGTAGCGAAATGCATGTGATTGATATGAAAAACAAAGACTTGTCATTCGGTACCGTGAAAAGGTGAGCCATATGAAACCCAAAATTAAAGCCAAATCGGTCATTAGGCCGACTTTTTTGGGTTAAAGCCGCCCTTGACCTAGGAGGTAACCTCTCGTCTCGCTGCGCGCATAGGGAATAATCCCATGCCGTGTGTCTCGTCGGAGGTAATAGGGTCTTGTGAGGGTCTATAGTCTTGGTATGGCATCGAGGAGGCGTTGGGTGTAGGGGTGCTGAGGATGGGCGAAGAGTTTGTCGGCTGGGCCTTGCTCCACAATACGTCCCTTTTCCATGACTAGGATACGGTCGGAGAGGAATTTGACCACAGATAGGTCGTGAGTGATAAAAAGGTAGGTGTAGCCGTGTTTCTCTTTGAGTTCGTTGAGAAGGTTAAGCACTTGGGCCTGCACGGATACATCTAGTGCTGAAACGCTTTCGTCGCAGATGATTAATTCGGGCTGTAGGATGAGGGCTCGGGCGATGCAGACGCGCTGGCGTTGCCCGCCGCTGAATTCGTGGGGATAGCGGTCATACCAGTCAGGTTCGAGCCCTACCTGCTGCATGAGGGAGAGGACTTTCTCTTTGATAGAAGGTCTAGAGATACTAGTTTTACTAGTATTGCTAGTCTGTCTAGCAATACTAGTGTTGTGGACTATTAGGGGCTCTGCTATGGCTTCGCCTATGGTGATGCGTGGGTTAAGGGAGGAATAGGGGTCTTGGAAGATAATCTGCATCTTGCGACGGAGGGCCTTTGTCTCGGACGAGGAGAGGTGGTCGAGGCTTTTGCCGTCGTATTCAATACTGCCAGAACTTCGCTCTATCAGTTGCAAGATGGCACGCCCGAGGGTACTTTTGCCGCAACCGCTTTCGCCAACAAGACCCACGGTCTCTCCACGGTAGATGTCGAATGAGAGTCCGTCAACGGCTTTTAGTTCTTTTGTTACTTTGCCAAAGAGGGTGGTTTCGAGGGGGTAGGTGACTTCGAGGTTGCGGACGCGAAGTAGGGGAGACTTTCTGTTTAATTGAGAATTGGGAGTTGAGAATTGAGAATTATTGGAGGTTTCAGCCATATCTTTACTACTCCATTCTCCTTTCTCGTTTTCAAGAAAGTCCTTGACGGTCAGTAGGCGGTGGGGGCGGCTGTCCAACGGTGGGCGGCAAGCAAGGAGACCTTTGGTATAAGGATGTCGAGGGTGGTGAAGCACCTGTTGTGCTTCGCCCTGCTCCACTATTTCACCATGATACATCACGGCTACCTCGTCGGCAATTTGGGCAATCACTCCGAGATCGTGGGTGATGAAGATAATGCCCATGTGATATTTCTTTTGCAGGGAGCGCAGAAGGTCGAGAATGGTTTTCTGCACAGTGACGTCGAGGGCGGTGGTGGGCTCGTCGGCGATGAGAAGGTCGGGGTGGCATATCAGCGCCATGGCTATCATAACACGCTGCTTCTGTCCGCCACTGATTTCGTGGGGATAGCTGCGGTAAATCTTCTCGGGACGGGGAAGCATGACTTCTTCAAAGAGTTGTATGGTGCGCTGCCGGGCTTCCTGTCGCGACACCTTCTCGTGGGCCAGAAGCATCTCTTCCACCTGTTTGCCACACCGCTGTACGGGGTTGAGGCTGGTCATGGGCTCTTGGAAAATCATGGATACGCGTCCGTGAAGGTCGGTCCATGAGCCGGTGGCCTGTGCCGTTCGGGGCAACAGACCCATGAGGGCTAGAACTGAAACCGATTTGCCGCTACCCGACTCACCTACGATGCCCAAGGTGGTGCCTCTACGCACGTTGAATGAGATGCCTTTGACGACTTCGTGATAAGTTCCTTCATGCGTAAAACCGATGTGCAAATCTGTTACTTTTAATACTGTTTGATCCATGAAATCCAAGATTTTTTTACTAAAACGCATTTTTTATTCTTTTATTTGAAATAATGTGTGTAAATTTGCAAATTATTTTTCAACCCCCGACATTCTGTTGAATAATAGAAACAATAAATAACAACTAATCAATTTAAAGGATACATCTATGACAAAGTCAGAAGAATTCATGGAGATGGAAGCCCGCTATGGTGCTCACAACTATCATCCACTACCCGTCGTTCTTGCCAAAGGTGAGGGCGCATTTGTATGGGACTGCGAAGGGAAACGCTATTTCGATTTCCTTTCTGCCTATTCAGCTGTCAACCAAGGCCACTGCCATCCCAAGATTGTCAAAGCTCTCTGCGACCAAGCTCACGAGCTGACGCTGAGTAGCCGTGCTTTTTATAACAACTGTCTCGGTGAATGGGAAAAGTATGTCACCGAATACTTCGGCTATGAGAAGGTGCTGCCCATGAACAGCGGTGCCGAGGCCGACGAGACCGCCTTGAAACTGGCACGCCGTTGGGGTGTCGTCAAGAAGGGTATCAAGAATGACGAGGTGATGATTGTCTGCTGCGAAGGCAACTTCCACGGCCGCACCATCACCATCATCACCATGAGTAACGACCCCGAGAGCTATGCCAACTATGGCCCCATGACCCCGGGTTTCATCCGCATTCCTTATAACGACCCTGCCGCCCTTGAGAAGGTGCTTGAAGAAAAGGGTGACAAGATTGCAGGTTTCCTGCTCGAGCCTATCCAGGGCGAGGCTGGTGTCTATGTCCCAGATGAGGGTTACCTGAAGAAATGCTACGACATCTGCAAGAAGCACAACGTGCTCTTCATGGCCGACGAGGTGCAGTGCGGTATTGCCCGTACAGGTAAGATGCTGGCTTGCGACCACGAAGGCGTGCGTCCCGATATCCTTATCCTGGGTAAGGCCCTCGGTGGCGGTGTGGTACCCGTCAGCTGTGTGTTGGCCGACGACGATATCATGCTCAACATCAAGCCCGGTGAGCACGGCTCTACCTTCGGTGGCAATCCCATCGCCGCCAAGGTCTCTATCGCTGCCCTGCAGGTGGTGAAGGACGAGCACCTGATGGAGAATGCCGACCGCCTAGGTAAGATTTTCCGTGAGGAGATGAGCAACTTCAAGAGCCCCATGATTGAGAAGGTGCGCGGTAAAGGTCTCTTGAACGCCATCATCATCAAGCCTCACAATGGTAAAGAGGCTTGGGATGTCTGCTTGAAGATGCGTGACTTGGGTGTTCTGGCCAAGCCCACCCACCAGCACATCATCCGCTTTGCTCCTCCGCTGGTCATTACCGAAGAGCAACTGCGCGAAGCAATGGAGCTTATCAAGAAAGCTATCGCTTCGTTCGAATAAGAACGGCGTGTGTTCATGATAATTTGAAGGAGGGTATCGAAGGATGCCCTCCTTCTATATTTTCTATCGGTTGTAAATGTCGTTAAGACATTTGAGGGTGACTTTCACCTTCGAGAGGTCTGCGTCGGGGTGAAGAGGGATGAATGTGGCGGTGAGTGAGGCCCCTTTGTTGAGGTCGAAATAGTTATAATCAAAATGGCCGTCTACATGAGGTTCGGTTTGTAGCATCACGTCGCGGAGATAGTTGTTCGCCTCAACGGTGGCAGTCAGTCGGCCTCGCTTGTCGATGTTTTGGCTGAGATTGTAACTGGCTTTCGCAAGGTGCAGCCTGCGGGGATAGGTCTTGTAATAATTGTTGAACTGCTTCAAGTCCACGTTGTCGTCGAAAAGGTCGCGGGCGCGATAGTGTATGGCCTTCCAATTTCCATAATAGTCGATGCTGCTCCAAGAGGCTACCGGCCAGCAGTCGTCCAATTGCCAGTAGAGGGTGCCCATGCAGTGGGGCTGCTGTGTCAGGTGCTGGTAAATGCCATACCCCATACCCCAAGCTTGCAGCAATTGGCTCACATAGCAGAAATCCTCCAGCGACAGGCTCTTGCTGTCCACGCCATAGTACTGCATCATGGCCTTATCTATTATCTCAAGGCCTCGTCCGTGCTTCTGGTGACTCTTCATAGTAGGCGAGTTGATGCTGAGTTGGTCCTTTGGACAATAGCGACACACCGTGCTGTAGTCGGGATAGCTCTGGAAACCGTATTCCGACATAAAACGCCCGGTCTTTTCCTTGTACATCTCAAAAGGCTGTTCGCCCCACCATACACCCCAGTAGTGGCTGTCGCCATGGGTGACACATTCGGGATGCCCCCATCCGTAGAGCGGCGAGGAGGTGATATAGGCGCGGTGCAGTGGGTCGTATTGCTTAACGGCTTGTGCCAAGATGCCGTTCTCGCCAAAGAGGGTGTCAATGCCGTGCTGCAGGGTGGCTATCTGTTCGGGTGTCCAGTTGTATTGCTGCTGCCAACCCCAGTCTTCCCAGCCGTTCTTCACCTCGTTGTTGCCACACCACACCACCACGCAAGGATGCTGAGCTATGCGGCGCACCTGCTGCTCGGCTTCAATCTTCACGTTGTTAAGGAAGTTGGAGTCAGAAGGATAGAGGGCGCAGCTGAAGTTGAAATCCTGCCACACCATAATGCCCAACGAGTCGCAAAGGTCGTAGAAGTAGTCGGGCTCGTATATGCCGCCGCCCCACACGCGTAGCATGTTGAAGTTTGCCTCCTTGGCGGAGGTGAGCAGGTAGCGATAGCGCTCTTTCATGGCTGGTGTTAAGATGGGGAATGAGTGGCAGGGTATCCAGTTGGCACCTTTGGCAAAGATGGGTTTCCCGTTCTTGTAGAAGGTGAACGCCTGTCCGATAGCGTCTTTTTCCTGTCGCAACTCCACCTGCCACGATTCGGGTTGGTGCATTGGCTCTTCTGGCAGGTTGCCATTGTAGCACTCTAGTCTTGCCGAGCCGAGGATGCCCACAGTGCTGAGTTTTGGACCCCAATCCCATCCTAGCATATAGGGTGCCATGCGGCTCATGGCGCGGTGGTCGGGCAGGTCGTATTCCATGTCGGGCCAGGGGTGGCCGTCCGCCTCGCTCACCTCGGCGGCGAAATGGTTTTCGTTGTTGATTTCGATGGGGTAAAAGGTTATCTCCAGCAGGGTGCTGTCGTCCATGTCGGGCAGCATGTTGCCTTCCATCAACACGTCGAACAGACACACGCGGTATTCGCGGAACATATTGTCGCACATGATTGCGTGCCTTTGGAAATGTCCTCCGCTGACGTTCCCTTCCAACGTCACATCGCAATAGGTTACCCCTTGCAGCACTAGCTCGCAGTGCTCATACCCTTCCCACATGTCGCGGGTGATGATGGTGCGGTATTTCCACACCTGTTTGCCCACCCATTGCACCGAGTCCTCGTTGGTGCCATAGAAGGGGTCGGGGATGATGCCGTGTGCCATCAGGTCGGTATGGATGCACCCCGGCACCGTGGCGTTTAGCCATTCTCCGTTGTATTCAAACTGCCAGTCGGTCAGTTCTGTTTGCTTGAAATCTTTGCTGCAACCTGTAAACAGTAGCATCAAGGTGGCCAAAATATAAATGATCCTCTTCATATCAGTCAGTTTTCATAAATGCAAAAAACACGGCAAGGATGATGAATCCAAATGCCACCAGATGGTTCCAGCGGATGGGCTCGCTTTTGAACACCAGCGCCACGATGAGTGTGAACACCGTCAGCGACACCCCCTCCTGTATTATCTTTAGCTGCATCAGCGAAAAGGGACCGCCCGTGATTTGCGAGCCGATGCGGTTGGCGGGAATCATAAACATGT
>CAMYZD010000002.1 GCA_947303735.1 uncultured Bacteroidales bacterium
TTGTGGTAGGTGTCGGCAATCTCGCGTATCTGCTCTGGCGAGAACTGGATGTATTTCTTCTCGAAGGGCTCGCCTTTCTGCCGCAGGTCGATGAAGAGCACTTCGCCCTCGCGGTCGCGGTAATGCACCTCTTCGCCGTTCTTGGTCTCCACGCGGGCTTTCTTGTTGTTGTTCAGTATCCAGAGCGTGACGCTGATGTCGGTGGAGTAGAACATATTGCGCGGCAGGATGATGATGGCCTCCACCTTGTCGTTCTCGATGAGCTTGCGGCGTATGGCCAGCTCGGTGCCGTCGGCACTCAGCGCACCGTTGGCCAGCAGGAAGCCCGCCACACCACGGGTGGAGAGTTTTGACAGGATGTTCAATATCCAGCCGTAGTTGGCGTTGGAGGTGGGCGGCACATCGTAGCCGCTCCAGCGCGGGTCGGAGGTGAGCTGGTTGGCCTCGCGCCAGTCCTTCTGGTTGAAGGGCGGATTGGCCATGATATAGTCGGCCTTGAGGTCGGGATGGTGGTCGTTGTGGAAGGTGTCGCCCTGACGGATGTCGGCCGAGATGCCCCGGATGGCGAGGTTCATGCGCGCCAGCTTGAAGGTGGTGTTGGTGTTCTCCTGTCCATAGACGCTCACGTTCTTCATATTGCCGTGATGGGCTTTGACGAACTTCATCGACTGCACGAACATGCCGCCCGAGCCGCAACAGGGGTCGTAGATCTTGCCGTCGTAAGGCTCGATAAGCTCAGCGATGAGGTTGACTATCGATTTGGGCGTATAGTATTCGCCCTTGCCCTTGCCTTCGGCGATGGCGAACTTGCCAAGGAAATACTCATACACGCGGCCGATGAGGTCGTTCTCGGCATCGGCGACGGTGTCCAGCTTGTTGATTTCGTCGAGCAGCGAGGCAAACTTTGTCTTGTCCAAGCCCAGGTTGGAATAGTAGTTGTAGGGCAGGGCACCCTCCAGCTGTTTGTTCTTCTTCTCGATATCGACAAGCGCGTCGTCGATAATCTGGAAGATGTTGGGCTGCTTGGCATTCTCCATGATGTACGACCAGCGGCACCGCTCGGGTAGGTAGAACACATTTTCCGCAGTGTAGAACTCTACCGTATCGACATACTCTTTCAGTCCTTGCTCAATGAGTTCCTGCTTGCGTTGCTCGAAGCGGTCGCCCGCATACTTGAGGAAGATAAGACTTAGTACCACATGCTTGTATTCGGCAGGCTCGACAGCTCCGCGCAATTTGTTGCACGACTCCCACAGCGCCGCCTCCATTGTTTTTGTCGGTTTGGTTTTGGTTTGTTTAGTCATAGCTATTATTGTTTGCGAGGATACTATTGTTGCCAATACAACCTATAGCCTTCTGCCATTAAGGTTGGAGAAGATGAGGTGTGAAATAGGGGTCAGTTGATGGCCTGGGTGGAGGCGCGGCGGAGTTCAAAGTCGCGGCCGAGGTATTTTTCGCGGACGTCGGGGTCGGCGGCCATCTCCTCGGGGGTGCCGTGGTGTAGCACGCGGCCTTCGTAGAGAAGGTAGGCGCGGTCGGTGATGCTGAGGGTTTCGTGGACGTTATGATCGGTGATGAGGATTCCGATGTTGCGGTCTTTGAGGTGGGCGACGATGTCTTGAATGTCCTGCACGGCGATGGGGTCGACGCCGGCGAAGGGCTCGTCGAGAAGTAGGAACTTGGGGTCGTTGGCGAGGGCTCGTGCAATTTCGGTACGTCGACGTTCGCCGCCAGAGAGTTGGATGCCTTTGTTGGTGCGAATATGGTCAAGTCCGAATTCGCGGATGAGGGACTCGAGTTTTTCTTTGCGTTGTTGGGGGTCGAGGTCTTCGCGGAATTCGAGGATAGACATGATGTTGTCCTCGACTGTCATCTGTCGGAATACGGAGGCTTCCTGTGCCAGGTAGCCTACGCCTAGCTGGGCACGGCGGTACATGGGGAGGGAGGTGATTTCGGTGTCGTCGAGAAAGACGCGGCCGGAGAAAGGCTTGATGATGCCTACTATCATATAGAAAGTGGTGGTCTTGCCTGCTCCGTTGGGACCTAGTAGGCCGACGATTTCGCCTTGGCGCACATCGACGCTCACTTCTTTGACAACGGTGCGTGAGCGGTATTTTTTGACTATATTCTCAGTTCTCAGTTGCATGATTGGTTGCTATTTGTGTATGGGTTGCAGGGTAGGGAATTATATGATGCCTTCGCGGAGGATGTCGTGAAGGTGCAATACGCCAAGGTAGTGTCTGTCGGTATCGACTACGATGAGTTGGGTGATGCTGTTTGTGCGCATGAGGTGTAGCGCGTTGATGGCATATTCAGTGTCGGGTATGGTTTTGGGCGTGGGGCACATGATGTCGGTAGCTGTGAGGTGCTCGACGGAGTGGTTGGCCTTGAGCATGCGGCGGAGGTCGCCGTCGGTGATAATGCCCAGTATCTGTTGCTGGTTGTCCACAACAGCGGTGCATCCGAGGCGTTTGGAAGTCATCTCTAGGATGGTGTCGCGTATGGAGGCGGAGGGAGCGACCTGCGGTCGGTCGTTTTGTTTGTAGAGGTCGCTGACGCGCATGTAAAGTTGTTTGCCTAGTGCGCCGCCGGGATGGAAGCGTGCAAAGTCGCGCGCAGTGAAGTTGCGGCATTCGATGAGTGCCACGGCCAAGGCATCGCCAAGTACCAATTGGGCAGTAGTGCTAGAGGTGGGGGCAAGGTTGTTAGGACATGCCTCGTGCTCAACGGTGGCATCGAGTACAATGTCGGCCTGTTGGGCAAGAAAGGAGTCGGTGTTGCCTACGATGGCGATGAGCTTGTTGCCAAAATTCTTGACTAGTGGAATGAGGACTTTGATTTCGGGGGTGTTGCCGCTTTTGGAGAGGCAGAGGACCACGTCGCCAGGCTGTATCATACCGAGGTCGCCATGGATGGCGTCGGCGGCGTGCATGAAGAGGGCGGGGGTGCCTGTGCTATTGAACGTAGAGACTATTTTGGAGGCGATGTTGGCACTTTTGCCAATTCCGGTAATTATGACCCTTCCAGAGGCCGAAAAAATGGTTTCTACCGCCTCGGAAAAGCTAGAATTGAGGCGTTTTTCGAGATTTTCGATAGCTTTTTTTTCATCTGCAATAACTTGTATTGCAATATTTTGTAGTTCTTCTTTAGATTTTTGTATCACTTTTTTTCTGCCAATTAAAGAAATTTTACTAACTTTGGACTGCAAAATTACATGTTTTTTTTGAATTATGATGGATTTGCACGCAAAGTTAAAAGAAATATTTGGCTTTGATAATTTCAAAGGCGACCAGGAGGCTATTATACAAAGCCTTATGAGTGGAAAGGATACCTTTGTTATCATGCCGACAGGTGGTGGAAAGTCGCTCTGCTACCAGTTGCCGGCTATGCTTTGCAAGGGTACTGCCATTGTGGTTTCGCCCTTAATTGCGTTGATGAAAAACCAGGTCGACGCGGTGCGTTACACATCGGGTCAGGACTGCGTGGCACATTTTTTGAATTCCTCTCTCTCAAAGGCGCAGACCAAGGAGGTGAAGGACGACTTGCTAGAGGGTGGCACCAAATTGCTGTATGTGGCTCCGGAAACCCTTAGTAAGGAAGATACCATAGAGTTTTTACAACAATTGGAGATTTCTTTCTTCGCCATTGATGAGGCGCACTGCATATCAGAGTGGGGTCATGATTTCCGTCCCGAATATCGTCGCCTGCGTGATGCAGTTGACCACATCAATAGCAACGCCCCTATATTGACACTCACTGCCTCTGCCACCCCCAAGGTGCAGCAGGATATTATAAAGAATCTCCGCATGGAGCATGCGCAGGTCTTTATCTCTTCCTTTAACCGCCCTAATCTATATTATGAGGTGCGACCCAAGCCGAACGAGCCTATCGAACTGCATAAGGAGATCATCAAGTTTATCCGCGAGAACGAGGGCAAGAGTGGCATCATCTACTGCCTCACCCGTAAACGGGTGGAGGACTTGGCAGAGTTGTTACAACTCAACGGCATCAAGGCACTGCCATATCATGCTGGGTTGGACCACAAGGTAAGGGCAGAGAATCAGGACAAGTTCCTCATGGAAGAGGTGGACGTTATAGTGGCGACCATCGCTTTCGGCATGGGTATTGACAAACCCGACGTGCGTTTTGTTATCCACCACGATATCCCCAAGAGTTTGGAGGGGTATTATCAAGAAACTGGTCGCGCAGGACGCGACGGTGGCGAGGGTAAGTGCATTGCCTTCTATTCCGAACACGACGTGGAAAGGCTGTATAAGTTCTTTACCGACAAGAATATCACTGAGCAAGAGATGGCAAACCAGTTAGTGCAAGAGGTGGTGAGCTATGCCGAGTCGTCGGCCTGTCGTAGGCTCAATCTGCTGCGCTATTTCGGTGAGGACTACAACCAGCCCAATTGTGGATGCTGTGACAATTGCCTACACCCCAAACCCCGTGTCCCTGCCAAGGAGGAGATGCAATATGCCCTTGAGACGGTGCTCGCTACCAAGCAGGCATTTAAGACACAGGATATTGTGGATGTAATGCTTGGAAAGAAGAATAGCCATACTAAGGTTTATCGGCAGGATGAGTTAGAGGTGTGGGGTCAGGGTACCGACCACGATGCGCTGTTTTGGAAAGCGGTGCTGCGTGAGGCCCTCTTTGAGAAGCTGTTGGTGAAAGAGATAGAGATGTATGGGGTGCTGAAGTTGACCCCTGCCGGACACAAGTTTATCAAGAAGCCGTATGATATCAGTGTGGCGTGTGATCACGATTATGGCAGCGGGGCTGTGGAGGATGACGACTTGGAGGCGCAGGGTGGAGGTGGTGCCGCTGCAGGCGACGAGGCCCTTTATGCCCAGCTCAAGGGATTGCTGAGGTCTATTGCCCAGCGTGAGAAACTGCCACTGCATGTGATATTCGAGGACCGCTCTATCAAAGATATGACTATCCAGTATCCCTGCACTGTGGAGGAGCTCAGCCGTTGTACCGGAGTGGGTATTGCCAAGGCACAAAAATATGGCACCCCCTTTGTGGAGTTGATTAAGAAATATGTCGAAGAGAATGAGATAGAGCGTCCGCAGGACATTGTGGTGCATAGTGCGGCAAAGCGGTCGGAGAATAAGATATATATCATTCAAGCCATTGACCGTCGTAAGTCGTTGGAAGACATCGCCCGAGGTAAGAGCCTTACGCTAGACGAATTGCTCACCGAGATGGAGCGCATTATTTCATCTGGCACCAAACTTAATATCGACTACTATATTGATGAGAATATTGAGGCGGAGCACCAGGAGGTGCTGATGGATTACTGGCGCGAGTCGGAGAGCGGCGACCTGCAGGAAGCCTATGCTGAATTTGAGGACGATGAGGACTATACCGAGGAGGAAATACGCCTGATGCGCATCAAGTTCCTGTCCAATTATGGATATTGATAGACCTCGTCTTGGAGTGATACTATTTTTCAACATATATCCTTACAAACCATGTTAACCACAGGATTGAAAGGCCACCTTGAGCAGACTGTCACCGAGGAGGTGACGGCCGACCGCATAGGCAGCGGCTTGGTGAAGGTGTTTGCCACCCCTATGATGATAGCCTTAGTCGAACAAACCTGCAACGAGAGCGTTACCCCCTTCTTAGAGCCGGGTCAGGGTACCGTAGGCACGCATGTGGATGTGTCTCACTGTGCTGCCACACCTGTTGGAATGAGGGTGTGGTGTGATAGCGAGTTGGTAGAGATAGACCGCCGCCGATTGGTTTTCTCCGTGAAGGCTTTCGACGAGTGTGGTTTGATTGGCGAGGGTAGGCACGAACGGTTTATTATCGATTCAGAGAAGTTCCAAGCCAAGATCGATGCTAAGAAACTATAAATGTTCTCATTTGGGAAATTTGCTTCGTTGAGTGCCATTCTATAATAAACGTTCGGATTATCTGATAATCCGAATAAATACCACATTATGAAATTTGAGAGACTACCTTTTAAACAATCGGTTTTCCGCTATCTGGCTATAGTGGGAGTGTTTATGGTGGCGATGGTGGTGCTGAAGGTGGTGGAGTATTTCGCATTGGGGATTGCCGCACAGAATGGCAGGCAGGTGTGGATGAATGCGCTGGCGTATAATCTTATAGTGGCCTCGTGGATGGCCTTGGGTATTGGAGTGCTGTACTATTTGATAAGGCTGTTTTCGGAGAAGATGGCGGTGGCGGCGGTCTCGTTATTGTTTGGAGTACTGTTGCTTTCTGAGATTGGACTGACGCTGTATCAAGCGCATAATGGCTTTCTTTTGGGTAGCGAGTTGGTGGCACGACCGTTTGGGGAGATATTGTTAGCTATCAAGGGGGCAATGGGCGTAGTGCTGCCAATGGTGATTATAATATTGGTCCTATGCGGATTTATAGCTATTGCGAAGTGGAGGGCCGGACATCCCACACGTGCGACATGGATAGTGGCAGGGGTGATGGTGCTGTTGATATTGTTGTCGCTGATATTTAAGATGTCGCACTTGATAGAAAAACAGTTTTCAAACTATATTCTCAACAAGACCCACTATTTGATAACGGATTGTGTCGACTATTTCCAGCACTCTGAAACGACTACGGTTGGTTATGACGAAGCGATGGTGAAGGAACTGCTTGCCACCCATCCCGAATGGGGTGTTCCGCAGGATATGCAGTATCCGCTGGAACGACAGACATCAGTGGATAGTTTTCTTTTGCCCTATTTCGAAGAATTGAAAGGAGGGGCAACCCATCCGCATGTGGTGATACTGTTGGTGGAGTCGTTGGGTGCAGAGCTTATGGAATCGGGCATACTACCATATGTCGATTCGTTGGCTGCCACGGGACTTTATTGGCGGAACTGCCTTTCTACCACTATTCGCAGTTATGGAGCAGTACCGGCCATCACAGGGTCGGTGGGAGGTCCTAAGTGCTTCCAATTTGGCATTATGCCTGACCATAACAGCCTTTTCTCGCTGCTGAAAGAGGAGGGATACAATACTCGCGCCTATTACACAGGAGACTTTAATTTCGATTGCATATACGAATATTTGCTAGCCCAGCGAATGGATTATTTTTCTCCCATTTTTGAGGAATTTAAAGCCAACCCTTCGAGACCTACGACGAACTGGTGGGGGTATGAGGACGACACGCTTTTCGACTATACATTGAGGAATTTGAGGGCTCTGGCAACACAGGAGCCTTCGACACCTTATCTGACTTTGGTGACCACTATGACGATGCACGAAGAGTTGGCGTTGGCTGACAAAGAGTTGCAGAAAAGGTATGAGCAAAAGGCAGAGCGGTTGAGGCGTCGAGAGACTGGTGACCTTTTGGCGTCGATTTATCCTGCTTGTCTGTTTGCCAACGATTGTTTGAGAAAGTTCATGCATGAGTACCGCAGCCTTCCAGGGTATGAGAACACCATTTTCGTCATCACTGGAGACCATGCCACAGGTCGTACACATGGCGACAAGCTATCGTACCATCATGTGCCGTTGATTATTTGGTCGCCACTGATTAAGCATGCCAAGAGGTTTGACCATGTTGTGACACACAATGATGTGGCACCAGGGATTTATGGCCTCCTCACTTCAAAATATGGGCTTAAGGCTCACGAGACAGTACATTGGTTGGGCGACGGATTAGGACCCACACCCAAGACGATGCTTGTGCTCAACTATAATCATTCGATTCATGATATCATATTCCACAACCATTACTATGAGTCGGGGGATAATTTTACACCCGAAAAGCTCTATTCGTTTGGGGAGGATATGGTGCTGAAGCCTTGCGAGGATGAGGTAATGCTTGACTCGTGTAGGAGACAGCTGGAGTTGATGAAGTATCTTTATTCCTACACCTATCTCTCGAACCGTCTGACAGCCCATCCTGTGGGAACGAGGAGATACAAACTAGTGGAACATTTTCAGGTGGATGAGGCGGAATGCTTGGTGTCTGATGTGCCTTCTAGTGAGACAACTGCCCCTAGTTGTACGTTTTACTTTACCACACAATTGGAAGGTTGCGAGGGGTATAGCACTGTGCGCCTTACGATGGAGGCGGATGCCTCTGTGAAGGGAGATTTGGGTGCTGAGCAATATCCGGATATATACTTCGTATTAAAGGGTAAGAAGGAACAGTTTTATTCTAATAAGTTGTGTAAATGCTACACGGAAGGACAGCATGTGGTTGTTTCAAAAGAATTTGCGCTGAATAAGGAAGGGGACAATAGTTTGCAGGTGACGATGATGCAACCTCATACTGATGATAGGCCGAGAGACGGCGAGGTTTCACTCTCAAATATTTGGTTTACCATTGAGTATGGGAAGTGAGATGGGTTTTGTTGAGTGATTGTTTTGTTGGTTGGCGCGGATGATGGATAGTTCTTGCTATAAATTGGATGTTATGGATTTAAAATGGACAAATGCTTGGTCGCCAGATGTATTCTCCTTTTTGGTGCCTCTTTATGATTAGCTACTGCATTAATAACACCTACTAGAGAAACTTATGCATAAGAATATTGTTTTATTAATGATGGTGACGTTGATGCTGACGGGTTGTGGCGTTGAGCCGCCGGCACCTTATGGCCCCTGTCCGTCAGAGGCACAGCTGCGTTGGCAGCGTATGGAGATGAATATGTTCTGCCATTTTGGACCAAATACATTTTCGGGTCGTGAATGGGGCGACGGTACGGAACCCGAAGATATGTTCAACCCGACACTACTCGACTGCCATCAATGGGCTGAGGTGGCGAAGACCGCTGGTATGAAGGGCATTATCATCACCGCCAAGCACCACGACGGTTTCTGCCTTTGGCCCAATCCGGCAAGCGACCACACGGTACGACAGTGCCGCTGGCGTGACGGCAAGGGCGATGTACTGCGTGAGTTGTCGGATGCCTGCGGACAAGCCGGTCTAAAGTTCGGCATCTATATCTCTCCATGGGATCGCAATGCCCCCACATATGGCACGCCTGAATATAACGAGACTTTCCGCCTCACGCTTGAGAACGCACTAACGCAATATGGCGACATTTATGAGCAGTGGTTTGACGGTGCCAATGGCGAGGGCCCCAATGGTCGACGGCAGGAATACGATTGGCCGCTTTTTAACGGCACCGTGGCACGTCTGCAACCGCAAGCAGTCATATTCAGCGATGTGGGGCCGGGCTGTCGTTGGGTGGGCAACGAAGAGGGTAGGAGTGGAGAGACCTGTTGGTCGCTGCTCAACACTCAAGGGTTCGAGCCAGGAAGGTCGCCTGCTGTGGATGTGCTCAACGAGGGCGAACCTGACGGGACCTGTTGGCTGCCTGTCGAGACCGATGTCTCCATCCGCCCAGGGTGGTTCTATCATGCCGACGAGCGGCCCAAAAGCCTACAACAGTTGCTTTCCATCTACTACACCAGCGTGGGACGCAACTCCTTGTTGCTACTCAATGTGCCACCCGACACAAGAGGACTGATACCCGTCGCCGACTCTCTGCGACTGTTCGAGTTGCGCAAAGCTCTCGATAGCATCTTTTCCCACGATTTGGCACGGGATGCCCGCGTCACGGCTTCATCCTTCCGTGGCAGAGATTATCGCCCTTCGAATGTAACAGACACGCAGTATCACCGCTATTGGGCAGTTGACGACTCCTGCCTTTCGCCTACCATAACTCTCTCCTTCGACCACCCAGTCACCTTTAACCGCATCATGCTGCAAGAGTACATTCCGTTGGGACAACGCGTTGCGCAGTTTGAGGTTGAAGTGATGCAGGGCGAGGATTGGCATCTGCTTAGTAGGGGCACCACCATTGGCTACAAGCGCATCCTTCTCACCGAACAGACTACAACCACGGCATTGCGCATCCGTTTTGTTGAATGCCGTGCCTGCCCCGTCATCAACCGTGTTGCACTATTTCAAGACAATATTTATACCGGCAAATTGTGAAAAGTGAAATGAATCGTCAGCTCATAGGCCATCTTGCCAGTTTTGGTGCTTACGCCATATTTGGTCTCAACATCGTCTTCTGTAAGGATATTGCCAACCAGGGCGAGTTGTCTCCCATCTTCTTATTCACGCTCCGTGCCTTGTGTGCCGGCATTCTCTTTTGGCTGTTAGGACTCTTCACTCGGCGCGAAAAAGTGCCTCCTATCGACCTCCTGCGCATGGCAGGTGCCGCCTTATTGGGGTTGGTAATACCCCAAATGACTTTCCTCACGGCCATCACCATGACAGCTCCTATCGACTTGTCGGTTGTGCAGTCTATGACACCTATTATGACCATGTTTGTAGCAGCCATCTTTCTCAAAGAGCCCATCACATGGAAAAAAGCAGGTGGAGTGGCACTCAGTTTTGCCGGTGTGCTTTGGCTCATATTCCAGTCCACTCATGCCGCAGGTCCTGTGCAAACACGCCCGCTAGGCATCATTCTCACTATCACCAATGCGCTCTGCTTTGCCTTATATTTGGGTATATGCCGACCAGTAATTCAACGCTATAGTGTGGTGACACTAATGAAATGGATGTTCCTTTTTGCCTTTCTGGTCTCGCTGCCTTTCTCAGCGGGGCAGATGCTTGCCCTCGACTATGCAACAGTCCCGGCAAAGGTATGGTGGGAAGTAGGCTACTTGATTGTATTTGCCACATTTGTTGCCTATTTCCTTATTCCAATCGGTCAGCAACGCATTCGTCCAACTTTGGTGAGCATGTATGGCTATCTTCAGCCTATCATAGCGTCGGCAGTGGGCATAGCCATTGGTATGGACCGCCTCACATGGATGAAACTTTTGGCGGCAATTTGTGTCTTTGCTGGGGTCGCCGTCGTCAACCGCAGCCGAGCACGAACGCCATAAATTTGCTGCTAAATCATGTAAGCTTCAACCCCTCGAAATTGGAGTAATTTGACTATTTTCGTCCCCTATTTTATAGTTTTTTTAATGGCTATAAGATAATGTTTTGTACTAGTAGTCAGGTAGAAATAAAAAAATAGCAAAAAAAAGTTTGCTATTCAAAAAAAAAGTTGTACTTTTGCACCCGCTTTCGAGAGAGAAACACGGGGTATTAGCTCAGTAGGCTAGAGCGCTTGCATGGCATGCAAGAGGTCATCGGTTCGACTCCGATATACTCCACTCCAAGAGGTTCAAACGAACCTCTTTTTTTGTTTTTCTTACATCTGTGGTTCGTAGGATATTGTTGGTGGCGGGGCGCTTTTTTTCCCCTCCAATTGTGAATAGTTTCGAGGTCTTCTCCCTTTCTCTGCACGTCGAAAAAAGTGAAGTGAGATACAATAATAGTCGTAATTGAGCGTTACACACAATATGTTATAGAAATTATTATCATGTTGCTACAATCCTTGTCTGAGTACATCAACGCCAACGCGCCGATGTCCAATCTCCCTGAATTGCTCGACCTTCACCACAGTAACCCCCTAGGCCTGCATCCCATTGTAATACCCATATTCCTATTAGTGGCTGCTGTCGCTATGCATTTGACTACCAACCGTATTTATCATCAAGACAAGCGTAGCTTCTATCCACTGCTCTACACTTTGGTCGCGCTCGCCGTGGTAGCAACCTACTACTATTGTTTCTCGGACGACTTGCCTCTGTTCGAAGACGTTGACCTCCATCGTAAAGAGATTAGTGTCGGCTGGTTCTGCCAGCGGAATGTGGTGGGCTTTGGCTGGTCAATTCTCGGCGAGGTATTGCTCACCTATGTCGTCTATTGTTTCATGACAGCATTGATGCAGTTGGTTGCTCATATGAGCGACATGATGGGCATGGAAGAAAAACAATGGCAGGAGTGGCAGGCCGTTATCTTCGTTATGATTCTCGGCGCTGCCATCGCTGGTCTGTTCGACGAGTTCGCACCTATCACCGGAGTCTGGATTATGGTAGTGTACCAAGCATTAATGCTGCTGATGATTGTTGCCAAGATGGTCATCGATATTGTCCGTACCCATAATTTTGGCCGTTGTTTGCTTGTGGCCGCCACTTTCTTTGTCGGTATTGAGGCTGCCACTATGCTTGCCATTGAATGCATCGAAGGCTACATCTACATTTTCATTCCTGTGGTCTTCATCTTCACCACGGTAAGTGTGCACTACAAGAAGTCGAAAAAAAGTGACCAGTGATCAGTGACACGAAATTAAGTAATTAGCGATTAGTGATTAGACAAATGAAGACGGTAGCCAATTCCATTTTTCATTTTTCAATTTTCGACTTTCACAGGTCACTGATTACAAGTCACTCATCAGAATAAAGTTTTTTTATTCATATTGCGAAAAAGTTGTATCTTTGCATCGCATTTCAGCAATGGGGTATTAGCTCATTTGGTAGAGCATTTGGTTCGCAATCAAAAGGTAACGGGTTCGACTCCCGTATACTCCACGATAAGAAAGTAAAAACTAAAAGGTAAAAACTAAAACATGTTCACGAGAAAACACTTTTAGTTTTTACCTTTTGTTTATAGTTGATATGAAAATAGCTCTTTTAGGATATGGCAAGATGGGCAAGGCCATTGAGGCTTTGGCCCCCGAACGTGGTCACGAAGTGGTAGTCACTATCGATGACGAGGACGACTGGATGGATAAATTGGACGACTTGCGCGACTGCGATGTTGCCATCGAGTTCTCCACCCCCGCCACCGTGGTAGGAAACATCATGCGCTGTTTCGACATGGATATGCCTATCGTGGTTGGCACTACCGGTTGGTACGATCAGTTGGAAAGCGTGGCGCACGACTGCCAGCAGCGTGGACAGTCACTCTTTGTCGCCTCCAATTTCAGTATCGGCATGAACATCATGTTCGAGTTAAATCGTCGGTTGGCCCAGATGATGAACGGATATGATGACTATCAGGTGGAAATCACCGAAACACATCACATCCATAAACTGGATGCCCCTAGTGGCACCGCTATCACATTGGCCAACGACATCATTGACGAGCTTGACCGTAAGGACGAGTGGCAGCTGCGCAAAACCATCACCGAACAGGGTACTACCGAGGCACACCGTCGGCTGAAAAAGGATGTAGTGCCAATTATCGCTATCCGCCAGGGCGAAGTTCCGGGTGTCCACGAAGTGGTCTATGACAGCGATATCGACACTCTCACCCTTCGTCATTCTGCCAAAAGTCGCAAAGGTCTCGCACTGGGTGCTCTGTTGGCTGCTGAATTTCTTGAGGACAAGAAAGGCTACTTCACCATGAAAGACCTGTTAAGCTAGGTAGGTGACTATCGGATGGTGATTTGAGCACTTGATTATCTTTAAACTTTCAAGCTTAGCGAACCATTACGCCTTTACGTGAAACGAAAGACACATATCCTGCAGTACTTCCTTTTCTCGGCATTGTTGCTTGCCATCATGCTGGGCTGCTCGATGTTGGGTGCTGTGCGCTTCGGCTGGCAGGAGATGTGGCAGTCGCCAATTTTCCTCAACCTCCGGTTGCCACGTATCGTTCTCTCCGTGTTGGTGGGGGCTGCATTGTCGGTTTGTGGTGCCGCTTATCAGTCCATCTTCCGCAATCCGCTCACCGACCCCTATGTCTTGGGCATCTCTTCAGGTGCTTCGCTTGGTGCGGCTATCGCTATCCTTTTGGGTCTTGAGGCCTACCTGCTGGGCATCGGTGCCTGCGCCCTTGCCACAGGCCTGCTTACCATTGTTGTCATCTATCGTATTGCCTCCATCGGCAACCGCATGCACACTACCACTCTCTTGCTCACGGGCGTCTGTCTCACATTCCTCATCTCGGCCATTATCTCCTTTCTGATGGTGCTCAATCACGACAAGATGGACAGCATCATCTTCTGGACCATGGGTAGCTTTGCCTCTGCCACTTGGCGCGATGTGGTTATTGTGGCCCCGGTCGTTTTGGTGGGCATCGGTGTGGTGCTATACTATTGCCGTGACCTTAATCTGCTGCTTGTCGGTAGCGAAACCGCTAAGAGCCTAGGAGTAGAGGTGGAACGGGTCAAGAAAGTGCTGCTTCTAGTCACCACCCTCATGGTCGCCTTCTGCGTCTCTACCTGTGGCGTGATAGGGTTTGTGGGTCTCGTAGTCCCCCATTGCATCCGCCTTATTTGTGGCCCCGACAATCGCCGTATTATTCCCTACTCCATTATTTTTGGAGGCCTATTCCTCCTCTTGTGCGACACCTTAGCTCGCACCGTCCTCCGTCCTGCCGAGTTGCCCGTAGGCAGCCTCACGGCACTAGTCGGAGCGCCCCTTTTCATATATCTCCTCTATCGAAACAAAAAAGGTTATTAATCCCCCTGCCTCATAACTTCTTACCTATCTATCAACCATGATTACACTCCGCGACCTCTCTTGCAGCTATGGTGACCGAATCGTCCTAAGTCACCTCGATACCCAGTTCGAGGAGGGTGGCTTCTATGCCATCATGGGGGCTAACGGATGTGGTAAGACCACCCTCTTGCGTCTCGTGGCGGGTTTGCTTGCTCCTCAACAAGGCACTGTCCTCTTAGATGGCACGAACGTCCTTCAATTCTCTGCCCGCCAGCTGGCACAACGCATGGCGTTTGTCCGTCAGCATCCTCAGACGGATTTCGAGTTCTCGGCTTTCGAGACCGTCCTCATGGGACGCAACCCATACCAGCACCACCTTCAGAACGAATCGGAGGCCGACTGGCAGATCGTGGAGCAGTGCATGAAGCATACCAACACCTGGCACCTTCGCTTTGCTAAGCCCAACGAGATGAGTGGAGGCGAGTTGCAGCGGGTGATGATAGCTCGGGCACTGGCTCAGCAAACCCCTATCCTGCTGCTCGACGAGCCAGTCTCAAACCTCGATATCTCCCACCAATTCGAGATACTAGACCTCTTGCGTCAAATCAATCGTGAGCAGCACAAGACCGTCCTCCTTGTCATCCACGACCTTAACATGGCTTGGCAGTATTGCGACCGCTTGCTGTTGCTCCACCAAGGCGGCATCCAATACCAAGGCCCCACCCACGAAGGCCTCACCCTCGACAATATCTCCACCGTCTTCGGAGTTACAGCCAACCTCCAAGGCGACACCATCTGCCTCAGTCCTCGTCATTAGCTATGAAACGCATATTGTTGTCTGTCGTATTCTGCTTAGCCTGCTTGTCGGCCTTCGCTACAGGGCAGGAGAGCGATGTAATATATTATCGCGGTCAGCGGTGGAGGCTCTTGGCTAGGCCTGCCGATGCCGATTCATTGTTGTCTGACGCACTGGCTAAAAGCCTACCCCAAGACAGGTGCAAATCTACTGCCAATTGGGGTGGATATGTCGGCTATTGGAGTGTGTGTGGCGGCATGCTTGTGCTCGACAGCATTTGGATAGAGAACCTTAAGGATGGCGAATGTGTGGATGCCACGTTGCCCAAATCTTTCATCCAGCAGGTATTTAAAGCTTATGACGAGAAAGGAGTTGTCGTGACTCGCTGGTATTCGGGTACCCTGCGGCTGGCCCAAGGCAACATGATTCGTTACGAACATGACGGCTGGAACCGTAACTACGAGACTGAAATGGAATTGACTGTCCACAACGGAGGTGTTGTCGACAGTGTGGAATACCACAATAGGATAGTCTGCGAAGGCTTCGACTTAGAGAGTTTAGAGAGTCTTTCCCTGCAAGCCTTGAAAGAATGGGACAGTCTACAGCTAGGATTCCTTCCGATAGCCAAGCAGTACCCCCAACTTAATGGTAAAGAGCGTATCTTTTTCGTAGTTTCTGATTTCTCGGTCGACCCTCAGGGCAACCTGACTGATATAGCCAAAGTCAGCTGTCATGCACAATTGGATGAAAAACTAGAGCAACAACTAGCACTAGAGTTCAAACGCTATCTGATGAACATCCGCCCGTGGAAGGTGTTATACATCAAAGGAAAATACTGCATACCACATCCGGGAACTTGGTCTATCCCGATAAGGCTTAATTCTCAATAAAAAATACGATAAAAGATGACTCGCGAGCAAAAGATATACAAAGTAACTCTGGTAGGCAGTGCCGGTAATGTGGCGCTGCTCACCTTCAAGTTTGTTGCTGGTTTTTTGGGGCATAGTGCCGCCATGATGGCCGATGCGGTGCATTCGCTTTCCGACTTCATGACCGATATTATTGTACTGCTCTTTGTGCGTGTTAGTGCCAAACCGCAGGATGAGTCGCACGACTATGGCCATGGCAAGTATGAGACCTTGGCCTCCTTCTTTGTGGGGTTGGCGCTGGTGGCGGCCGCCACAGGCATCATCGTCAGTGGCTCGGTGAAGTTTGCCTCGTGGCTGCGCGGTGAGCAACTTCCGGCTCCAGGCCGGTTGGCTCTGTGGGCTGCGCTCCTCTCCATCGTGGTCAAGGAACTGCTGTATCGCTATACTGTCCATGAAGGTAAGAAGTTGGAGTCGGATGCCGTGGTGGCAAACGCCTGGCATCATCGCAGCGACGCGCTTTCCTCCATAGGTGCCGCCATAGGCATCGGAGGTGCCATTCTGCTGGGTGACCGCTGGACGGTGCTCGACCCCCTTGCTTCCATCGTTGTAGGTGCCCTGTTGGTGAAGGTGGCGGTCGACTTGTTGAAGGGGAGCATGAATGAACTGACCGAGAGCTCTCTGTCGGCTGATACCGAGAAGGAGATAGAGGACATCATCAAGGCGTGTCCCGATGTTTGTGAGCCACACAATATCCGTACCCGCAAGATAGGCAACCGCATTGCCATCGAGGCGCATATCCGCATGGATGGCGACACCCCTCTACGCGTGGCCCACGACCGTGCCACCGACATCGAGCACCGACTCAAGGCCCGCTTCGGCAAGCAGACCCATGTCACCCTCCACATGGAGCCAACAAAATGTGAGTAAGAAATGGTCTAACCTTCTTCCCAGAGTGGTTAGGTGGTGCTTTCGAGGTGCCTTTGGTCGATTGTCGCATCTTCACCGTTCGTTATTAGATTCATCATCGTTTTGCATAGCGATGGGTAATAGGTTTTATATTTGATATTCAGAGAATAAAACATTTATTCATTGTTTTTCCATCCTTGAGATGGTCTTAGGTGAGGGGGTGTCTGAAAGAGAGTGGTGGGGGCGGGTTTGGTGGTGTGTGGAGGGGCAATTTGGGGACTATTTTTTACGAAAAAGTCATTATGTCAATATTTATTTATATTTTTGTAGATTAATTTGCGAGTATTATGCAGTTTAAAGATATTAAGGGTCAGCGTGTTTTGATAAACCGCCTGACAGAAATAATTGACTCGGGGCGCGTAAGCCATGCTCAAATGTTTCTAGGACCCACTACGAGTGGGAGCCTGGCGTTGGCTATTGCGTACGCCCAATATCTCAACTGCGAGAATAAGCAGCATTATGGCGAGGGGGCGGAACTGAGGGCCGACTCGTGCGGGCAATGCCCCAACTGTCGCAAGTATGAGCAGCTGATGCATAGCGACCTGCATTTCGTATTTCCTAGTGCCACCACAACCACAGTTTCGAGCAAGCCCTGTTCGGAGGACTTCCAGGAGGAGTTTCGAGATTTTCTTAATGAATACCACCAAGTGGGTTCGGAGGATGAATGGTATGCTCGGTTGGGCATTGAGAACAAGCAGGGCATGATTCGCGAGAAGGATGCCGACAACTTGGTGAGGACGCTTGCCCTCAAGTCGTATGAGGGGGGCTACAAAGTAGTGGTGATGTGGCTTGCCGAGCGCATGAATCTGGATGCTGCCAATAAGCTGCTCAAGACTTTGGAGGAGCCTACGGATAAGACCTTGTTGCTGTTGGTGGCAGAGAGTCGTGACCGTATGCTGCAGACCATTTTGTCGAGGGTGCAGTTGGTAGTGGTGAAGGATTTGGGGATGGGAATCCCTGAAGAACGCCGTGCGGAGTTTGCCCAGATGTTTGTTTCGTGGATGAGGCTTTTGTTCAAGTTGGACATGCAGACCCTCTCGGCATGGGTGGACCAAACGGCTACCATAGGACGCGAGTCGCAGAAGCGTTTCCTGCAATTCGTGCAAGAGTCGTTGCGTGCCTGTTTTCTGAAGACGGTTGCCGGAATCGAACTGCCTGGCGAGTTGGTGTTTGGCGATGAGAAGTTCGACATCTTCTTCCCCAGCATGATAACGGTTAACAACATAGAACAGATGAACCAAGCGGTCAACGATGCCGCCTATGCCATAGAGCGCAATGCCAATGCGAAGATCACCTTCATGCAGCTTTCGTTTACGATGAGCAAGATGATCAAGAAAAGGTGAATGTAACTAATCAATGACAATTGGATATTGAAAAATATATATTTCTAGCTAATTATGGAAGAAAAGAAAGAGAAAGATATTTTAAAAGAACAAGATACGCCCATTAATGAACCCAAGGGCAACCAGCCAGAGAGCGTGGACGATGATAATGTGGCTACGGCTGAGGATTTGGAGGCGTTTATCCGCGACCACCGCGAGAAGGACCGTGGGAAGTTGAAGGAGGACAAGGAGGACAGGATGGATGTCTTTGGCGAGTATGCAGCGCCCGAAAATTCTATAGACCCTTATCTGGAACCCGATCCGACCCTGCCATGGGTGAAGTACGAAGAGAATCTGTTTCTGAGTCGTGGCTGCAAGCGGTGTCCCGAATCGTATATCCCTGTCAGTGAGTCGGAGGTACGCAGCTGTAGCAAGGTTACTTCGTGCAATTGGATGCGAGGCATCCGTCAGCCGGGAGGCAGTCAGTTCGACTGTGTCGAGGTTCGTTTCAAGAATAACCGCAAGGACTTCTTCCGTCTCCCAGATGGGTTGGAAGTGACGGAAGGCGATGTGGTGGCCGTGGAAGGAATGCCGGGTCACGACATCGGCATTGTGAGCCTTACGGGCGAGGTGTGTCGCATACAGATGAAGAAACGCCATGTGGACCCCGCAGGCGAGAATGTGCGCAAACTGTTTCGCCGTGCCAAGAGTTCCGATATCGAGCGCTGGGCCGAGAGTCTGAAGAATGAACATGGAGCCCTGCTAAAGACCCGCCAGATAGCTGCCGACCTCAATTTGGAGATGAAGGTGAACGATGTGGAGTATCAGGGCGACAATGCTAAGGCGATATTCTACTACACCGCCGACGACCGCGTGGACTTTCGTACGCTCATCAAGGTGTTGGCCGAGGAATTCCATGTCCGCATCGAGATGAAGCAGATAGGCGTACGCCAAGAGGCTGGTAAGGTGGGTGGTTTGGGTACCTGTGGCCGCGAGTTGTGCTGCAGCACATGGCTGACCAATTTCAAGTCGGTCACCACCAGTGCCGCCAAGGTTCAGCAGATTTTGCCCAACCCACAGAAATTGGCAGGACAGTGCGGCAAGTTGAAATGCTGCCTAAACTTCGAGTGCGAGGTCTATGCCGATGCCCTGAAAAAGTTTCCCCCGGCCAATACACCTATACGTTTCCAGAAGGGGTTGGCTCTGTATAAGAAGACGGATGTGTTCCGCGGCATCATGTGGTACTGCTACGAGGGTGAATGCGAGCTGCATGCCCTCAAGGCCGAGAGCGTGAAGAAGATTATCGAGATGAATCGTAATCAGGAGTACCCCGAGAAGATGGAAGACTACCAGGTAGAGCTGATGTCGACGGCTGCCTTGGCCCAAGAGACCACCAGTGCCGACTTTGAGCGCGAGTTGCGTCGCATGGCCGACGACATGTCGGATAGTGTGTCCGAGAGGGATGTCAAGCAGGAGGAACGCAAGGAGGAGCGTCGCGACCGTAAGGGCGGCGACCGCAGGGGTGGCGACCGCCGCCAGCAACGCGCCCGTGAAGAGCAGCGCGCCCGCGACGAACAGCGCCGCGAAGAAACCCGCATGCGCAACACTACCAACAACCGTCACAGCGGCGCCCGCAACAACCCCCGTCGCAGCAGCGACAAGGAGAAACGAGGTAACCAATAAATAGAATAACCTAAAAATGATAGATATGAGAAAGTCGATCGGGATAATGCTACTGGCGGCAGTGATGTGTCTGCAAGCTTGCGACAAGAATGTGTTCTATGCAGCCGAACGGGATGTCGACGAGTCGGGGTGGAACATGAAAGAACCGGTGGTGTTTGACGTCAACATAGAGGACACACTGCAGGTCTACGACTTCTTTATCGATGTGCGCAACAGCGTGCACTATACCAAGGCCAATACCTTCTTTTTCATCAATACCACCTTCCCCGATGGGAGTGTGGCATACGATACCCTCGAGTGTCCCCTCGCTGATGTGGAAGGGCATTGGTACGGTCGCCGTACGGGTCGCTATGTCGACAGCCGCTATGTCTTTCAGCGCCATGTCATCTTTCCTCGGGCAGGAAGGTATCATTTCGAGGTATACCACGGTATGCGCGACACCAATGTGGTGGGTCTGAAGAGTGTGGGCATGAGGATAGAACACTTCGGAAGGGTAGGGGATTGAGACCCTCTCGTAATAGCAAGGAAAAAATAACTTCATAGTTCAGAAAACGTCTAAACCAATAATATATGGCACAGAATAAGAGTAAGAAGGACAAGAGCCAAACGATACGCACAGCGTGGAAGATATTTGCCGGGCTGTGGATATTCATTTTTCTCTTCTTCACCCTGCTCTCGCTGGGGTGGCTGGGGTTTATGCCCTCGTTTGAGGAGCTGGAAAACCCCAAAAGCAACCAAGCCACCGAGGTGATATCGGCCGATGGTGAGATACTGGGCTTCATCGGCATTGAGAACCGCTCGAACGTTACCTACGACGAGCTATCGCCCAACCTCATCAACGCACTGATAGCCACCGAGGACGTGCGTTTCTATAGGCATTCGGGTATCGACTCGCGCAGCCTGTTCCGCGTCTTCTTCAAGACCCTGATAGGTCGCCATAGCAGCAGCGGCGGCGGTAGCACCATCACCCAGCAGCTGGCCAAAAACCTTTTCCCACGTGAGCACAAGGGCAAGATAGGCACCGTGTTCTCGAAGTTCAAGGAGTGGGTAGTGGCGGTAAAGCTGGAACACAACTACTCCAAGCAGGAGATCATTGCCATGTATTTCAACACGGTTGACTTCGGTAGCAACTCCTTCGGCATCAAGACAGCGGCAAAGACTTTCTTCGACAAGTCCCCTGCCGACCTAAGCGTCACAGAGGCAGCCATGTTGGTAGGTCTCCTGAAAGCTCCCACGGCCTATAGTCCTATCCTGCACCCTGAGAACGCGCTGAACCGTAGGAACACAGTCCTCTCGCAAATGAAACGCTACGACTACCTCACCGAAGAGGAGTTTGAGCAATACAAGGAGGAACCCATCGATGTGTCGCACTATACCCCCCAGAGCCACAACGACGGCCTGGCTACCTATCTGCGCGAATATATCCGCAACTATATGAAGGACTGGTGTAAGCACCATCGCAACAATGAGGGTGAACACTACGACGTCCACAAGGACGGACTGCGCATCTATACCACCATCGACTCGAGGATGCAGCGTTATGCCGAAGCCGCCGTGCGCGAACACATGAGCAAGGAAGTGCAGCCTCAGTTCAACCGCGAGTTGAAGACTCGTGGTGGCAACCCCTTCAACGACATCTCGCCCGACCAGCAGGAGAAAATATTGGTGCAGGCAATGAAAAACTCCGACCGCTACTACCAGTTGCATCACGTCCAAGGCAAGAGCGACAAGGAGATACGTAAGATATTCAAAGAGAAAGTGCCCATGCGCGTCTTCTCATGGAAAGGCAATATCGACACCACTATGTCGCCCTGGGATTCGCTGCTCTACTACAAAAAGTTCCTCAATGTGGGCATGATGTCGGTCGAACCCGGGACGGGCTACGTCAAAGCCTATGTGGGCGGCATCAACTATCGCTACTTCAAATACGACAACGTGATGAGTCACCGTCAGGTAGGCTCCACCTTCAAACCCTTTGTTTACACCATGGCTCTGCAGGATTTGGGCATGTATCCCTGTACCGAAGTGCCTAACGCACAGGTCTGCTTCGAAGTTTGGGGACAGCCCGACTGGTGCCCCAAGAACTCCTCCCACGAGCGTGAGAACCAGATGGTGACCTTGAAATGGGCCTTGGCACACTCCATCAACTGGGTCTCAGCCTATCTGATGAAGCAGGGCTCGCCGGAGCAGGTCATTAGCATTGCCCGCAAGATGGGCATCGCTAGCGATATCGACCCCGTGCCTGCCATCTGTGTCGGCACTCCCGAGATAACCGTCTACGAGATGGCTGGAGCTATGGCCACCTTCGCCAACAAGGGCGAATACGTCGAACCCATCTTTATCACCCGCATCGAAGACAGCAAGGGCACCGTGCTCGACCGCTTCACCCCCGAGCGTCACGAGGCCATCAGCGAACGTACTGCCTACATGATGATCGAGTTGATGAAAGGCGTGGTGCAGAGTGGTACGGGTGTGCGCCTTAACTATAAGTATAA
The DNA here is from genome assembly GCA_947303735.1 of uncultured Bacteroidales bacterium. Taxonomy (GTDB): domain Bacteria; phylum Bacteroidota; class Bacteroidia; order Bacteroidales; family P3; genus Colimorpha. Next base: position 22,363 of record CAMYZD010000002.1, read on the forward strand.
GCTCAACGAATTCAGCAATGCCATAGCGGGCAAGACCGGCACCACTCAGAACAACTCCGACTGCTGGTTTGTGGGCATCACTCCCAAACTCGCCACCGCCATCTGGACTGGCGGCGAGGTACGTAGCATCCACTTCCGCAATATGACCTTCGGACAAGGTGCCGCGCAGGCGCTGCCTATTTTCGGCTACTACATGCGCAGCATCTATACCGACAAGACACTCAAGTTCCCACGTGGCGATTTCGACCGTCCCAACGTCCCCTTAGACGTGGAGCTCGACTGCAGCCGTTTCCAACAAGAGATACAAGAAGAGGAACCCTTCTATGACTTCTAAGAAAGTTGAAATAGAGTGACCAGTGACCAGTGACACGATAGCGCTCGTATCACAGGTCACAGGTCATAGGTCACAAAAACAGGTCACTCATATGAAAGCGGCAGACAATTCTCAATTCCTAAGGGCAGACACTGGTGTCAGCCCCGACAATCCTCAATTCAAAAAAGACCTTCTCGGTATGTCGCTGACGGAACTGCAGCAGCTCTGTGCCATGGAGGGTATGCCCAAATTTGCTGCACGACAGATATGCGACTGGCTCTATGCCAAGAGGGTCGACAGCATTGATGCTATGACCAACCTCTCGCTCAAAGCCCGTAGCCGCCTGAACGAGATTGCCTACATTGGTCGCCATGCTCCAGTACAATGCCAGGTCTCAAAAGACGGTACCAAGAAATACCTATTTGAAATTGAAAATTTAAAAGTGAAAAGTGAAATTTCGCGTGAACAGACATCTCAAGACTCCGATAATTTCAATTTTCAATTAAAAAAGTACGTCGAGGCCGTCTACATCCCTGAACTGAATACCAGCGGAGGTTCTCCGCGCGCCACCCTCTGCATCTCCTGTCAAGTAGGCTGCAAGATGGGCTGCCGTTTTTGCGTCACTGGGCAGCAAGGCTTCCATGGCAACCTCTCGGCCTCCGATATCCTCAATCAGATATTCTCCATCCCCGAATTTGGCCAGCTCACCAATATCGTATACATGGGCATGGGCGAACCGATGGACAACCTTTCCAGCGTTCTGCATAGCACGGATGTCCTTACCTCCGATTGGGGCCTCGGTTGGAGCCCCCACCGCATTACCGTCTCCTCTGTCGGCATCATCCCCGGGCTGAAACGTTTCTTGGACACTTGCCAATGTCACCTTGCCGTAAGCCTCCACAACCCCTTCCCGCAAGAACGGCTCTCCATCATGCCCATGCAGCGAGCCTATCCCATTGCCGACGTGATTGCCCTGCTCAAACAATATGATTGGAGCGGCCAGCGGCGCGTCTCGTTCGAATACACCATGTTTGCCGGGCTCAACGACTCCACCCGTCATGCTGCCGAACTGGTACGCCTGCTGAAGGGGCTCCATTGTCGAGTGAACCTCATCCGTTTCCATTCCTCGCCCGACACCCCCTATCGCACTGCCTCCCCTCAGTCGATGAACCAATTTCGCGACTACCTCAATAACCATGGCATCACCTGCACCATCCGTGCCTCCCGCGGCGAAGACATCATGGCCGCCTGTGGCCTGCTGGCTGGGCAAAAACAGTGATTGGTGACTAGTGATTGGTGATTAGACAAATGAATGTGGCAGCTCTATTCACTTTTCACTAATCACTTTTTTTGCAATTTTTTTTCGCGATGACATACTAAAATGAAAAAAAATACGTAGAAAAGTTTTTATTTCTAAAAAAAAGTGTATTTTTGCAAACTGAAATTAAGGTATCACTAATACGGATATTATCGAAACAAAACTATCAGTTCAACATTTAACAGCGATAGAAATGACTAACGAAGCAGTTGGCACGCTCACCGATAACGAGCTGATACAAGGTTATATGAATGGTAACCCGAAGTGTTTTGATGTCCTCCTCTCACGATATCAAGCAAAAGTCTACGGCTACATTTTCTCTGTAGTGAAAGACAAAGATGTGGCAGACGATATCTTTCAGGACACCTTCTTTAAGGTCGTTGCCACCCTCAATAATGGCGACTACAAGGATGAAAATAAATTCATCCATTGGGTCATGCGCATCGCCCACAACCTGATTGTCGATTATTTCCGTCGTAACAACAAGATGCCCCTTGTCCCCAACCGTCCCGATTGTGACGTAGTGGACACGCTAAAACTCCACGATGACAACGTTGAGCAGAGCATCATGCGCCAGCAGACCAGCCGCAATGTGCGCAAACTCGTCAAGATGCTTCCTCCCGAGCAGCGCCGAGTGGTTATTCTCCGTCATTACGGCAAGTGCGACTTCAAAGACATTGCCGCCCGTACTGGTGTCAGCATAAACACCGCTCTGGGTCGAATGCGCTACGCAATCATCAACCTTCGCCGTCTCGCAGAAGAACACAACATGTACTCGGAGCTCTGATACCCTCCGAAAAAATGTTAATTAACATTTCTCCGTACAATAATTATAGCCAATTTGAGTTTTTAGGGTGAAAACTTTCAATAGAAAGCAAACACCAATGTTTTTGAATTGAAAATCATAGAGGCTTATCCTTGGTATGCCCTCATGCGTAGGCAGCCGATTATCAATTCTCAAGCAGCGGAACAGAGAAAACTAACCCTATGTTCAACCTAATTGGCGCGTATGATGCACGACTACAAGTTCACTGACAACGTCACATCTTATGAAACTGCAAGCACACTCGTACAACCGTCGCCACACGTTGTACAAAACATCCTCCAATATGCGAGGTGCTACCAAAACATCCGCATAGGAGATGTAAACATTAAAGTTTATCTCAACTAGTTAAAAAAAGAAGCCTCGGTCCGTAGAACCGAGGCTTTCTTATTTTGCTGAACAGTGACACGAAATTAAGTGATTAGTGAATAGTGATAAGACAAATGAGGGCGGCAGCCAATTTCAATTTTCAACTTTCACAGGTCACTCCTCTGTCTCGGAACAAATACTTATCTGTCATAAACCCTAACGACTGATTTGGGTTAAAGACCAGACAAAGTTGAACAAGGGTGTGGTATGACAAAGGGAAGCTGAATCTTACGGGGTAGAATAAGAACTATATCGTTTTTTTCTACTTGATAAAACTCTAACGCACAATTCCCATGAGCATTTTTTTGTAGTTATTCATCATCCTTTTTTTTTAACAAAAAGTACAATAAAAAAATAGAAGCAATAGATTTAAACAATGATTCAGACAATTATTATTTTTTTTATAATATTGGTTTCCTTATATTTGGAATGAACTTTATCCGAAAAGGCATCATATATCAAAAAAAATGCGTATATTTGCACTTTGAAATCGACGCGAGTTGTCGTGCGATGCGAAGAAGCATTTGCTATTGGTCCACTTTCTAAATTTCGCCAAAATTTATTCCAAGGACTTCAATACTGGTGCCTTTTGCTTTTGTTTATGTGTTGGTCATTCGCCACTGCATAGGGAAGCATAGGATAAGGTTCAAATTAGTTTTATTTGGAAAAGACGTTTGGCAATGCCTAGAAAGTATAGGACTAAAGCAACACGAGTTCTATGCTTTTTTAGTGCTGTATAACCGCCTCTGATGGGGAACTCAAGGAGGCGCAAAGAAAGAAAAAAGAATGATAATGGGTGATAGATTTGAACATAAGTAACATTCTATATACACAGAAATAGTAACCCATCTCTGTGAATTAAAAATTGACTAAAAATGAAAAAAGAATTTTTAACCGCTAAACAAAAAAACTTAATAGTGTCTTTTGCTACAATTGCAACCGCCACTATGATGTGTGCATTCAGCATAGCAGGTAAGGTTGAACCCAAAGACCCTCCGAAGGACAAGAAACCCGTGGTGGCTTTTGCGCACCTCAATCCCCAGCCGGACAGTGTGACAGTATCAATCCTGGGCGAAGATGTGGCAGCAATCGTTTTCGGTGCCAAGAAAGCTACACTGAGTCATCTTAACCCCATGGACCCCCCTGCTGATGGCGAGGTCACAATCGGTGGTGTGAAAGTTGTGAGTAACCTCGGTACACTGAACAAAACGGATTTGATAACGATTCAATTCCTAATGGCGGATAGTGCATTCTACAACCAGGGAGCTATTACGGTGACTTCCCCATATGCTCCTAGTCATGCCATATCCTTTTTTAAAGGAAAGAATAGAACTGATTTACTTTTTTCGCTTCAAAGTAGTGAGATAGGTATTGTTGAAAATGGCAAGTTGATTAAAGTTGTCCGCTATCACAATGCGCGTCAAATAACCCGTTTTTTTCGTCTTGTTTCTCAAAATGAATTTTACGATAAAATAATCGAAAACCAATAATAATCCTGTCATGAAACGAATTGTTCTTATTATTTCTACTATGCTGATATCATTGTGCGCTTTCGGGCAAAAAAGGCCGACAATGCATGCAATTATTTTTGCTGACACCTATGATGACAAAATTGGTCCAGGAGCAGATATTAGCAAAACAAAATTTGGTGATTTGCTTTATGCAATTGCCGCAAGTATTGACTATGATGACGACTTTGAATATTATACTGGTGATGCTTGTCGTAAGGCAACATTAATGAACGTTCTGGACAATTTTCATTGCGATACAGCAGACGTTGTTGTATTTTGTTATTTAGGACACGGTGTAAGGGCGCTCGATGACACGTCAATGTTTCCTCAAATGTGCCTGCATGAGAAAAATCAGAAGGACTTTGTTCCTTTAGATTATGTAAGAAACCGATTAGCAGTTCATGGGGCTCGTGTCACATGGGTTATTGGAGATTGCTGTAATTCCTATAACGAATATGTACGACCGAAGAACCCTGAGGTTGCAGGAGCGACAATGTTGCCTGGTGCATCAACAAATCTTATCAATCAATTGTTCGTCAAATTTACAGGGGTGATAACAATGTGTGCATCAAAACCAGGAACTTTTGGATGGTGCAATAGCATTACAGGAATGTACTTTAACAATGAACTTATTCGAGCCATAGAATCCCCCAGCATCAACAATCTCATACCAAATCGGCCATGGTCGTCAGTGATGAATATGGTTATGAAAAGTTTGGCAGGACAAACTTTCTATGACAAGAATGATGTTCAGAGAACCCCATATAAAATGGAGCCGCGCTATAGAATTGAACCAAGAAACCCAATGAAGAATCCTAAAAAACATGAACCAGATGATGGCGAAATAGTAAAAGAACCAACTCTCCAAAATGAACTCAGTGCTATTTCTAATAGCAAGAAACATGGCATAGAACGCATGCGGCTTATCACAAAAATACAAGAATCGTATTTTGCTTCCGACGCAATAGTTCGTACCGTGAGTCAAGAAAATGTAGCATACGGTACGCCATATACCATTGAAGAATATCTAAATCATTTAGCGCATTCAAAGAACATCGTAAATGTAGTTGTCCGCAATATTAAGCGAGATGCATCAAACAAGGTTAATTATATGGAGATCCATGAATTTTATTCTGAACTGAAAAAATAATAAAAAGCCATGAGAAAATTTGTATTATGCGTAATAACGCTGTTTACTTTCAATTGCTTACATGCACAACAGCAAACTAATCTCCGCCCAGCCACAGGTATTGATAGTGCCTTCTGTTATTTTGATTCAGACGGCGCACACTTACGAGCAGAGCTCAGCATAGAAGAAGTCAAAATAATTGAAGCTACCGCAATACGAATAGTAGAAGAGTTTAATTCTAATGTGGCGCAACTCTGGAAGCCATGGACACAGGAAGAGATGGAGAAGTATACTCCGAAAGAAAGGGAAGAATTCAAAAAGGGCATTGAGACGTCCACTTGGAAACTCTTCATTGCTGATGCAAAGGAGTACTATACCCATGAAACCTCTAACTACAAGGTCTATAAAAGTAATGGGGTTTACTATTACCAAGACCAGTATGGGAAGCCTAAACGTGCTTATAATCCACAAAAAGATGATAATGGGGTATTGCGAGAAACGGTGGAAGAAGATATAAAACATCTTCCTGCCAGAATTGAGATTACGAGTAAATATAGGAAAACCAGCACCATGAGAGAAGTGAGAAAATATCTCAACAACATTAAAAACAACCATACATACTCAAAAGTTGTTTTCAATGCTGGAGGGATTACCGTCTCAAACAAATTACGAAGAGATGCTGAAGGCCGTTATGTTGGAACAATCTGTTATTATCAAGATTTTTCTGGGTATAGACCTGACGGTGGTTCGTATTCAGACAGAACACTTAGGTGTGTGACATACTATGTTTACATTACTGTTCAAGGAACACCTGATGGAGATATGATTGTATGGAACATTAAACTTGGCGATATTCGCGCAACTGCTACAGAGTAGTTGTCTTTCACAATAATTAACCACAATAACAATCATGAGATTATTACTTACATTCTCTGTCTTCTTGAGTTGTTGCTTGTCACTCCATGCTCAAACAGTAGAATCCCCCACTCCCCGAAGGATAGAAGATAATTATGCATACATTGATTCTTCTGGTTTTCACTTTAAAGGAGAGTTGTCTCATGATGAAGTAAAAATAATTGAAGCTGCCGCAATACGAATAGTAGAAGAGTTTAATTCTAATGTGGCGCAACTCTGGAAGCCATGGACACAGGAAGAGATGGAGAAGTATACTCCGAAAGAAAGGGAAGAATTCAAAAAGGGCATTGAGACGTCCACTTGGAAACTCTTCATTGCTGATGCAAAGGAGTACTATACCCATGAAACCTCTAACTACAAGGTCTATAAAAGTAATGGGGTTTACTATTACCAAGACCAGTATGGGAAGCCTAAACGTGCTTATAATCCACAAAAAGATGATAATGGGGTATTGCGAGAAACGGTGGAAGAAGATATAAAACATCTTCCTGCCAGAATTGAGATTACGAGTAAATATAGGAAAACCAGCACCATGAGAGAAGTGAGAAAATATCTCAACAACATTAAAAACAACCATACATACTCAAAAGTTGTTTTCAATGCTGGAGAAGTTTTTTTCCCAAGCAAACTTAGACGTGATAGTGAAGGTAGATACGTCAGTACTCTATGTTATTATCAAGACTTTACTGGGTATTATCCAGATGGAAGTTTCTTCACGGATAGTTCTTATCATTGTATTACTTTTTATGCTTGGCCTATTGTGTTAGAAACCACATCAGAAGGAGATGCAATGGTTATTTGGCAAATAAAGCTCGGTGATATCCGAGCAACACAAGATGTAAATAATGAATAGTTCCAAGATTAGAAAGATATACATTGGAATGCTGGTACTTCTAATGGTACCAACAACAACCAGAAGTCAGGCTTTGCCATTTGTGTTACCAGACTTCTATGTTAATCGGATTATAACCATAGATCATTTTATGCAGCGTTTTAATCGAGAAGACATCCCTATATTTCTTGATTCTGCAGATGCAGAGCTGCCATACAAACAGGTTATTACTTGTTTTTGTATAGATTCTGTCCGACACCGAGGAGAGGAGGTGATGGAATTTTCCCGTAAAATGGTTGATGAAAATGTTAGATTAGACTATGCAATGCCGAATTATTATTGTGAGTTAGAATGTTCTGCGAAATATAGGAAAGAAAGTACAACAATAATTATACGAATGGTTGTAGAAAAAAGCCCACAAGACTTTTATTCCTGGGTAATTGCAGATGCAGAAGGCGAGGTCCTTACGGTTGCGCCAAATAGGACTTCATCAAAAATGAAGCTTTCTCCAGCTGATAATGAACGCTATTTTCTTGATTTACGAGATGTTTTAAATGGACATCCGAATGACATAGCAAACTATACTTTTTCGGGATGGACAGTGGATCAAACATCCACTTTTATGGCACTCGTTGCCAACAAATTGTTGATAATTGAATCTATCAAAAACATGAGATATGTATTTGATGCTGGAGGATATACCTTCAAAGTCCAATGTATAGATAGAGAAACTAATAATAATGGATGGCTGATCTATGATTTTGCAAAAAATGAACAAGAATAACAAATTATTACTATTTTTGACATTGACTATTTTCCTGTCAACAAGGACTTTCGCCCAAGGGCAATTCAGTCCAGGAAAAGCCACTCAATGTGTTGAAAGGGCATATTTAGAACTAAATCTATATGCGGGAATCATATCAAAATATGACGGATCTTCCATTGAAATAAATACAATTAAAGAAGGTTTGTTAGAATGCTTTGACAAGGATTGTATTGTTGAAATGGATATTTATCGTTTAATCGGACAGAAAGAGAATACATCTCAACAGCAACCAATAGAATATTATTTACATAAACTTGAGGAGATAGCAAAAGATAGAGAAGTGCATTTCGTAATGATAGGGAAGCCTATGGTTCTATATAATCAAGAAATAATTGCTACAATTAAAGTTACTTCTACCAGTAATTCGTATTGTTGTAAGGCAAAGGTTGGTCTAAATGAAGAGTATAAAGTCCGTTATATGAAATTCGTTGAATACGAAGAGGCCAATAATATCCGCCCTAAAACAGAGATAAAATATGTGTATATAGACAGGTCTGTGGATAAATCAGAATATTGCCAAGCGGGGAAAAACAGATATGTGGCATGGGGAATAGTTGGAATAGGTTATCCTTTGAGTCTTTCAACAAACCTCGAGGGAAGAATTGGCAAAGATATCGGAGTTGGTCTATATGGAGAGATTGGGGCCAGCTGGACACTAATAGATTATAGCTGGCAGAGGGAGAATACCTCAAATAGATACTTTAGCTATGCTTATGGTATCAAGTTTTACCCTTTCAGAGGACTATATATAGATTGTGGTTATGGTACAATTGCTAAATCCTATGTGGATTTAAGAGATGTGAAAATGGGTCAGTCTGAAGCAGAAAGACTTGTGGACAATGGCCTAGGCGTACTTTTCCATGTGGGTTATAATTTTGTTGGAGATCTCGAAGATTATAAATCCAATTATTATATTGGTGTCAGTACTGGTATGTCGTATGACGTTAAAAACAATGTATTTGCACCATCAATGGGCATTCGGTTTGGGATTGCATGGGGAACGAAGTGATTAAAATAATGCACAAATCATCTTTTAGAGAATACGGATTCATGTTTTTTTATCAAATGTACAAGAGTAATACACATAAGATTATACTATTGCTGACATTGATTATGTTAATGCCACACAATGGGTATTCGCAAAACAAATTAGGTGGTAAAGCACAACAGCACGTTGTACATACATATTCTATGCTTAATTCGTATGCGGGGATTGTAAAAAAGAATGGAGGATATTCCATAGAAATCGACTACCACAAACAAAAAGTATTGGAATGTTTTATAGCAGACACTGAATGCCTAGTTCAAATGGACATTTACAAGTTGGTTAATAATAGAGATCCTTCAATGCAACAAACATTGAGATTTTATCTGCAGAAATTAGAAGAAATAGCTAAAGACAGAGAGGTATTTTTTTCTGTGGTTGGGAAACCATCGATTTTGAAAAATGAGATAATAGTAACAATTGAAGTTGTATCTACAGCGAACTCATACCGCTGCAAAGCAAAGGTCGGTATAAACGGCAGTCTAAAAATCTGTTACATTAGATTTTCTGATTTTGAAAATATTCCCAACATAGAAATTATTAAACCACCTAAAGAACCTGCTATACACCAAACAATGCTCAATTTTTCGGCAGGTGTGAAACTCACCAATGGTACCAATCTAGGGTTTGGCATTGGTGGGTTATCGAATAATTGGTTTCTAAACCGCATGAAATTTGGAATCGAATATGAATTATTGTTCGGTCAAAAGTACCCCCATTATCCGACAGCTTCTGGTAGTATGCCTTCAACATTGACTTATGCAGCAAAGAAGAATGGTGATTTCGGATTGGGAATAAATATTGGATATATGTTTTTCCCAGGTAAATACGATAGCTATGACATAAGAGACTGGAATTATAACAACGACCGTGGACTCTCATTTTTCATTGGAATTGGTGGGGTGTTTTATGATTTTTGGGATGAAAAGACCGGACCTTTGAAGTCGGATTATACGAGCCATTATAACTCAGCATTGTATATAAAACCGTCCTTACGTTGGGACATTGGTAATATTGGACTGGAGACTGGTTACTACATTTGTCCACAATATAATCCTATTCGAGGGTTTTGTTTTCAGATGACACTCAACATACAATTAAAAACAGCTAAAAAATGAAAAGATATATTCTCGCTTCTATTCTAGTACTTACGCTTGCCCTTCTAACATCATGTGGCAAAACAATATTCTATTCAGGAGAAATGATTCTTGACGGCACAACGGTACGCTACCTTGTAGATGTAGCCGACCAATCTATGAAGGTCACAGCAGAAGGTACTACCCCAGATTCACCCATAACTGTAAGACTATTGATGATTAGCACAGCTGATCAATCCGGAATTTGGTACTACCGTGATTTTATTGACACGGTGCCATATGAACACAAGTGGTCTCTTGATAATAATTGTGAGTATAGCCTATGGCTTATAAAAAATGGAGAAGAAATAAGTTTTGGCCAGTTTAATCTATAAAATGGAAACAATAAAATGAGATACTTTAAAATAGTCATTTTTATACTACTGATAGGAATAGTCGGTTGCGAACCCGATTTCCCAGATAATACTATAACGATTCCAGATGGAACTTATTTTCTGATACCAGACACGATGGACACGATAACTCTCGGTAATAACAGATGTGTGACAATCCATGGTAAGGACAGTTGTTTTGTAGAAATCCTTGATAACCTCACCCGTTCTATTATGTATGCTACAGGTGACAGATATTTTGATGGAGTTACAACATACCTGCTACTATATCCACAAGCTGTCGGTAAGGCACATTGCAGGCTATATAACAATAGATTGAATTTTGACACTATAATTGAGATTTCGGTAATTGAAGCACACCCTGCTGATACAGACTATACAGTATACACCTTTTATCCATCAGACAGGAACTTCCCTCTTACACAAAGAGAAGCCAGAATTAGTGTAACAGGACCGAAGATTATGGGTAGTAAGATTACGGACCAATTCATCCTCTCAGGATCGAGCGGGAATCGAAGTAGCGGAAACAAGTGTATCTCGTATATTGACCTTCGTTTTAACTATGTTGGTACAGCATTTGTAAAATTCTACAATGAGGAGTTTGATACATTGATTCGGGTAGACATCCTCCCGACGTATACGACTTATGAGGAACCTCCGCTAGATTTTGATGACACACGGGATTCTATAGTCGCAAAATTAGGAGTGCCACAAGAAGAAAGTTCCGAAGAACAATATTTGAGTTATAGCTATAATGGATCATTATATGAATATACCCTTCGAGTAAACATGCTATCTTCAGGTGTAATAAAAGATTATGAGGTGTCTTTTACCGACGATGAGGCTAAGGAGGAATTAAAATTATTTATTGAGGAACGATATAAAAAGATGAACAACACATGGAATGGCTATTATATCTACGCCCGTGCTTACGACACAACTTATCCAAACATTTATGATAGTGAAACCAAGGTGCTGGTTGAAAACTTCTTGCAAGGAAAGATTGTCTATAAGAATCCAGAAAATCATTCAAATTGGTAATAATATGAAACACTTTGTGAATAGCCTAATCGTATGTCTAGGAGGATGTATACTATTTATGATGTTCTCCTGTGAAGTAGAAGCTACTGCATCAGCAAATGTTGTTGTTGAAGGCTCTAATCCAACGCCATTACCACATCAAATAAACCGGTGGTTGTCTACAGATTGGATTGGCGATGAAATTACTATGTTTATTACAGATAACCCTAAAGATATTCAATTCTTATGCATCTCGGGTAAGCTAATCTCTATCGAGATGAATGATTGTTTTGTTTCCAAATATTATACATCATATTCATCAAGTATTTCTAGTTCTTTCTACAGAATCGATGGCAGAATAACCCCGCTACACGTTGGAAAAACATACCTCCATATTCAAGATTCATTATTTGATACTCTTATCAGTGTAAAAATATTGGCTGAATTTTACACCTATACAGAGCCTCAGATAGATTTTGATGATACTGAGGATTCTGTTAATACCAAATTGCATGAACTCTTTGGTCACTGTACATACTATTCTGACAGTCATTATTACCAAATAGGAGACTCTCGTTGCCGATACAATCTATACGTCAACTACTCAGAGGATGGCGTAGTGGACAATTATATCGTAGAGTTGTATCAAGGAGTGGAATCAGCCGAACTTACAGGATACATTAATGAACGTTATTACAAGACAACAGCATCTGTGGGTGGTTTACCTGTGTATATCAAAGCTCATAATAATGAATACCCTAGCATCTCTGATGCCACTGTGGTGGTAATACCTGACCTGACGGCTCACAAGGTGAAATATCAGAATCCGCTGACATATAGCAACTAACTAACACTCCGTACAATAAATAATTTTGGAAAAACAAAACAAGCAAAGAAAAGTTGTGGACAATAACCTAAAACTCATTCAAACTAGTAAATTAAGAAATAAAAATGAAGAAAATATTGTTAAGCATTGCTAATATCATGTTAATTTCTGTCTTCAGTGGTTGTGAAATTGATATTGACCATAGTAACACCATCTATAGCATCAATGGTTGGGATGGTAGAACTCCATATGAACACACGTTGAATGAAGGCCTGTCAACCAATTATGAAGGTGAAGAAATAAACATGTTCATCACGGATTTAAGTGAGGCAATACAATTTAGAAGTATCGTCGGTGAAGAACCCGTAGTTGTGGAGCCTGATTGCTTTGTAAGTCCGAGTTATGTATATGGACCATCGGGATTTGACGAATCATTTGCTTTTTCGGTCTCTCTGCGTCCAAAGCATGTAGGGCGTACATTCATACGTGTATATAATTCAAAGTATGATGTAAAGATTCCAATCAATATTCTTCCTGAATATCACATATTTACAGAACCACAGATAGATTTTGATGATACCGAGGATTCTGTTAATACAAAACTGCATAAACTCTTTGGCAACCTTACATACTATTCCAACAGTCATTATTACCAAATAGGAGACTCTCGCTGCCGATACAATCTATACGTCAACTACTCAGAGGATGGCGTAGTGGACAATTATATCGTAGAGTTGTATCAAGGAGTGGAATCAGACGAACTTACAGGATACATTAATGAACGTTATTACAAGACAACTGCATCTGTGGGTGGTTTACCTGTGTATATTAAAGCTCATAATAATGAATACCCTAGCATCTCTGATGCCACTGTTATAGTAATGCTTGACATAACGGATCATAAAATTAAATATCAAAATCCACTAACCTATAGTAATCAATAAAAATCTGTTCAATATGTCCAACCATCTTATTATTGGCCTCGGTGGCACAGGCGGGAAAGTGCTGCGCGAATTCCGCAGAAGACTCTTTGAGGAATATGGCAAAAACGATCTTGAGAATCCCAAAGTAGGGGAATATTTTGAGTATGTTTACGTTGACTCCTCAACAAGTGATTTGAACGAACGCTGGGAAGCCATGGCCACAAATATGTCGTTAGGCGATGCCCAAAAAGTGAACATTCATAGTGTTCCAATGGAGATGCTCAATGACCTCCAATCTTTTTCTGGATTAAACTCATTTGTTTCTTCACAGGATGTGGAAGACATGAAAGCCAAAATCGGGCAGGCAATCACGGCTGGCATTGGGGGACAACGGCGTCGCCTGGGTCGCATACTACTTGCCGCAAATTTGGCCAGTATTTCCGATCAGAAAAATTTTGAGCACACGATTCGTGCAGCTATTGGAAGACTGCATTCGAGAAGTGGACACGAAAACGTTACGTTCCATATATGTGCCGGACTAGCCGGTGGAACTGGGTCAGGAACTGTGATAGATGCTATCAGCCTACTCCGGAAGTGGTTTCCTTATGACACTGCCACCCACAACAATAAGATTCTATTATTACTTTATGTACCTGAGTCGACACTGGTTGATAACACACACGATGCTGGCTACTATCAAGCTAATGGATATGCCGCATTGCAGGAAATAAATGCACTAGCACTTGGTCAATATAAGCCATACGACATTACAGGCCAACGTACGCCTACGGGACAACACGCCCGTATTACAGCAGGGTTTGAAGCTGCATATATCTACAGCAATACAACAGAAAATGGCAACAAGAAAGATTTACAGAAACGATTACCCTCAGACGTGGCTGAGTTTTTGTTTCAATCAATCAGCATGTCTGGTGGTCAGCTTCAAAGACTGAGTAATTGTGAAAATAATCCCCCCACGCCAGAAAATGATCAATCAGGTAACCCTGCCCACTGTTGTCAATTCATGACATTCGGTGTGACCCGTGTAGAATATCCAGAAATAGAGATCCGCCAATTTGCCACATATAGTTTCGCATTGCAAGCTGTTCGGGGGTTGCTTTACAACTATTGGATTAATGGACAGGGCTATGATGTGCGTGCCAACAACCAAGTTGGACTTACGTATAGTTCGACAGTGAGAGAGCCTGGGACTTTACAGAGATTGAAACTGACTGATGACTATTTAATGCTCAGTCAAGCCATATCCAATGAGGGAGCCGATACTTGGCAAAGCATCAAAAGCACATGGGGCAAATACTCAGAAAGTGCAATAAAGTCTATTGAGAAATATCCCCAAAAAGAAAGCTGGCCCAATAGACTATCCACGATGATGAGAGAATTTTATGAAAACAAATTCCGCAGCATGGGTGTGGAGAAGTTTTTTGGGGTGCAGAATGCCAACCTTGATGCCTATGCTTCACTAGTCTGCAAACATATAGAACATGAATTGTTCCAAGAGTGGCTAACTGGCACTAAGAGTATTGTTGAGGTAGCAAAGTATGTTGAAGAACTCATTGCATCAAGCCAGGAAAGAATTGGAGAATATGATACAAGTATCGCTAATGAACTATCAGAAGGAGAGAAAAATGGTGCTGCCGCTGCTATAACAAACACTAAATACAATAATGTCGGATTTGTGGGGAAGGCGGTGTTTGCCAAATTAGAAAAACTGATTCACCAATACAAGGATGAGTTGGAGCAACAATACCGACACGAAACAATGGCACAGGCAACACAATATGCAAAAGAATTGTTGATGCATATTGTAAGCAAATTATCAACCCTACAGAACACTCTGAGAGATGTTAACGACCTGTTCGTTGGCATTGCGAAAAAAGCAGAGACCGAAATGGCAAATCGCTGTTCTGCCAATAGTCCTCAAGATGGAATATTCAGATGCTACAATCCTGCTGACGTTCGTCAAATCATCAAACAGTTTGAAATCAACAGAAAATACCAAGATCAATCACTTGCTGCCATTCGAGATGAAATTGTATCGATGATTGGAAACGATGGTCATGAGACCTTTAGCTTATTGAAAGACAAAGTTGACACACAGAGTGCCGTGAGTATAATTTTGAAAAATTGTGAACAAGTGGCTGTTTCTGTAATGGGTGAGTATGGGAACACAAACCCATCGGCAAAACTCATTGATGTAAATATCCTTGAAAAACTACGCACCTCGTTTACTAAACAGGAAGACTTAGACAACTTCGTCAAAGAAGTACTTTCTAATGCCGAATGCAATTTCCAGTTTGACGCCACACAGTCTGCCACGGTCACAGCACCTATGCCACACATGATTCAATTAAGAATTCCAAACGCTGTTGGAGAAGCTGACCAACAATTCCGCAATGATGTGATTGCGGAGTTTGCCAGACAGTTCGCTGGATTCAATGTTGCTAACGACGTGGCTTTATGCGACAAGAGCAATCGAATTGTGATAGTAAGTGCATGGAGCAATATGCCTCTGCGTGTAATGAAGAATACATCAATTCTAAAAGAAAAGTACGATGCCTTAGTATCAACAAACAATCAAGATTACGCCTTTCATCGTATGCTTCTGCACACTGAGAATTTTCTTCCCAATGCCTTGCCTCAGTTATTTAACCCCACGCCTTACGAAGTTAAGCAGATGGCATTTGAGCCCCTTCTTTTGGCTTTTGCACTGAACTTGCTCCCACAGCAGCTTGATCCAATGTTAGGTCAAAATGTATATACGTTGACCGAAACAACTATAGCAGGAATTATACCGCACGCACTAGGGCCTGATTTTGCTGCCAGTTGGAAGACCTTATCAGGAAGTCATAAACTCACCATCATGTTGATAGAACAAGTAAATCAAACGATGGCTCAAGCAGCCGTGACAGTACCTCAGAAAAATGAAATCGCTAATCGAATAAAGGATGTACTACAGCAACATGTCCTTACTAGCTTGTGCGAGAACAAGCCATTACACCCAGATTGGATGGTGTATAACCAAGAAGCAACAAAGATAATTACAAACAGATTAAGCTGAGACCATGAAATCAAATAAACCCAAAACCAGAAAAGGGCATTGCACAAACTATACAAATTGCCCATTGGCTGATAATGGAGATGTTCAAGAAATTCCCATTGGAGATGACTTTATTTGCAACCTATGCAAATCTGAATTAGAAGAGGAGCCTCCTAAGCCAAAGAAAATTTGGTTATGGATGCTTGTTGCAATTGTCATGATTGTTGTTGCAGTATTACTAGTCCGTCAGTGTAACAATATAGAACCTGAATCAATTGAAACGGACACTATTTTCAATCAATGTGGTGACACGGTATTCCTAAATGGTAAAGATACCATCAGAATTGGGCTTAATGCCAAAGTACAAATTGACACCTGTTTTAATGAATGTGGTGACACCTTATTTGTAAGATGCTCTGATACCATGATAAGAAAGACTACTACAGTCTATACGGTTTTCAACAGACGAGGAGACACTATTATAAAGCGAGGATGCGACACATTGGAAATACGAGTATTTATCAAAAAGCCGACAATGCCGGACACTCACCATATTAATCCTCCTAAACCCATTCCTCAGATTACGTCAAAACCCGTATATGGGAATTATTATGGTCCGAGAAACACGTCAGGTGAGCCTCATGGGAAGGGAGGTCGTGTTGAAGTGACAGTGGAATATCACTGGGGACATTACGTTTTTTCACCAGGAGATAGAATAGTAAACACCACTTACGAATATGGGCAACTACGACATGGTAAAGTTATTCGGAAAGATGGAAATACATACCAAATCTGACAATAGTCTGATCTCTTGATATGACGAGATGCTACACGTCCTTTGGGATAAACGCTCGGTATTATTATTCGAAAGATTGATTAAATCTCAATACTAGAATGAAACTCCCGATACCCTACCCTTACATTGCCTCTTGGGCAGATACGAGGATTGTACCGTCACTTTTGCGCTATGAGCAATTGCCGACAGCCGAATTTTTTTATGGAAAGGCATACCCTATTCTAAAATCGCTCTATGATAGATATACTACGGATTGCACAGAGGTATTAGATTTCATTCATGAAATATATATCGACATTATGCGGCCACGTGCTATCAAAAAGCGTTGTAAACTAGAAACGTTCAACTATAAGTGTGCTCTGCATAACTGGGTTGGGGTCGTGGCGATACGATATTGCTACGCCTGTTTTAAAAGACGGATTCCAACTGAAGAATTGTCTGATAGTGAAGGTTTCTCTACAGCAGAACCATCTATACTGACAAACATGGACAGGTTGAACCATGAAGACGTGGAGGCAATACTAAAGATGATGCCGAATGAAAGATATAGGAAATTGATTCGCCTTCGCTATTTGGATGGTCTTGACAACGAAGAAACTGCAAGGGAGATGGGTATGAATATGGAAAACTACTACAATAAGCACCGATTGGCTAAAGTGCAATATGTACAGGTATACTTAAAGGAGATGTCAAGATGAATCAAATTGATGACAACACATTGACAGCCTATCTAGAGGGAAGTCTTTCGCCAAAAGACAGCTTAAAGGTAGAGAGAGCCATTGAAGAGGATGATGAACTAAAAGCTGTAGTAGATGGATGGCTTGATATGGTAGATGCAATGTGCGATGAAATGCAACAGGAGGATGATAATACGTCACGAATGGAAGCATGTAAAAGTATAGGGAAAGTTATGGGGGGAATTAAGGAGGCCCCTAAAAGAAGAGTCATGCTTTTTAAGCCCGATGAGAATCATTTTAAAAAAATTCTCGTTGCAGCATCCCTTATTACATTTGTCAACCTTGCTATTGTATGGTTTCTGAATAACACAGATAACACCACTTCTTATGATGTACCAATGAATGTAGACTTTGACAAATGTCCAATAGATACAGATTCTGCTCCTGTTGATTCTGGATTATTTACAGAAGATTTATCATTGTACAAATAGATAATAAGTTACAATTTTTAAATAGAAAAAAAGAGCTTTCCCAAGTTTAAGGCGGGCATTACAATAGTCAAGAACTAAAGTTTGACAAGTAAATTCGGGTTACAAATTCGTTTATGATAGATTAGTCGTCAAAACTGGCCTGAAGGTCAAAAATCCCTATAACCCAAGGCAACGCCTTGGGTAAATGGTGTATGCGTCTGGCATCCTGAAAGGGCAAAAGATTACGCTTTTGCCCTTATTCATGGCGTTGATAGCATGTCCTCTAATACCCAGGGCGATGCCCTAGGCTATTTGCCTCTTGGCTTTTCAGGCCATATGTATCCGCAAACATAGAGCCCAAGCCTCGCCAAAACCATATGTGATATAGAACTAGAGCAAAAACACTTTAGTATTGATAAAGAAAATAGTCCCCACCGATAGATTTTACCCTTTTGTGTATTCTATATAGACAGAAATAAACAAATCATCCTGTCCTATGAATACACTATATCAATTCTTCGCTCAAGGTGGCACGTCCGCCACATTGATTATCCTCTCGCTGACCATCTGTCTGGGCTTGATGCTCGGCAAGATAAAGATTATGGGATTCTCGCTCGGCATCACCAATGTGCTTTTTGTGGGTATCGTACTGAGCGCGATAGGTGTTGCCACCAACAATGAGCTTATTGGTTTGATGAAAGACCTCGGCCTGGTGCTCTTCATCTTTACCGTGGGTTTGCAGGTGGGGCCTTCTTTCTTCTCTAACTTTCGCAAAGGTGGCCTACAGCTCAACCTGTTGGCAGTAGCTATCGTCGTGTTGGGTGTGGTGACAACGGTGATGATTTCCATATTAAGTGGCGAGACACTAGACGTGATGGCCGGAGTTTATAGCGGAGCTATCAGCAGCACTCCAGGCATGTCGGCAGCACAACAGGCGGTTAATTGTACTGGTATAGGCTCGGCGGATGTGATTGCTAACGGCTATGCTGTCACCTATCCCATCGGTGTGGTGGGTCCCATCATCTGTTGCATACTTATACGCAACATCTGTAAAGTGAGTCTGGAGCAGGAGCCAGTATGTCTGATGGAGCCTATCGACTCTGAGCCACTTAACACTGTGGGTAGCCAAGAAAACACTGTGGGCAAGAGTCTGGTGGTGGTGTTCGTAGGGATGGGACTCGGTGTGGCGATAGGCTCTATCGCTATACCTGTGGGGCTGAGTGTTCCATTAAAACTCGGTTTGGCTGGGGGGCCTCTGATTGTAGCCATACTTATCGGTCACTTCGGCACCAAGAAGGGCATTATCAACCGAGAGGTCACCTCTGGCACATCGATGTCAATGCTACGCGAACTAGGTATTTCTCTTTTCCTTGCGTCAGTGGGACTATCAGCAGGAGGCTGTTTCATACAGACAATCTTAGACGGCGGCTATATGTGGGTGGTCTATGGGATGGCTATCACCATGCTGCCTGTGCTGACTGTTGGCCTCTTCGCTCGTCGTTATCTGAAAGTGAACTTTTACACTTTGATGGGACTTGCTGGTGGAGCTTCGACTGACACCCCTGCACTTGCATACGCAAATAGTGTGGCCAATAATCCAGCTAATAGTTTACCCGCCTCAAGCTACGCAATAGTTTATCCCCTCACCGTGTTCATGCGCATATTCACCGCACAAATGATGGTGATGGTGGCTGTAGCGTGAGCGTCGGTAAATCTGTCAAATATATTATAAGAACGAAAAAAGTTTACCATGTCGGTAAAAATGTGTATTTTTGCAATTGGAAAATAACTACAACCGCATGAATTCTAACCGCCGCAGATACCCCATAGGTATACAGACTTTCTCAGAAATACGAGAGGGCAACTATGTGTATGTTGACAAGACAGATTTGGTGTGGCAGTTGGCCAACTCAGTAAAATACACTTTTCTCAGCCGCCCTAGGCGTTTCGGGAAGTCGCTTCTGGTTACCACGCTGAAGTCCTACTTCGAGGGCAGGCGCGAACTGTTCGAAGGACTAAAGATAATGGAACTGGAGCAGGAGTGGAAACGGTATCCAGTGATTCATTTGGATATGAGTCTGGCAAAAAACAAGGAAAATGCAGCCGATCTGCAACGATATCTAAAATGGTATTTGAGCGAGCTGATGCCACCCTATACGTCGAAGGATGAGCAATTGCCGGGCGAGAAATTGACAAGTCTAATCAGAACGCTATATGAGAAAACTGGCAAACAGGTGGTGCTTCTTATTGATGAATACGATGCCCCGCTGCTAGAGGTGATGCATGAGAAAGAAAACCTGGAGTCCATGCGCAAAATAATGCAGGAGTTCTACCAACCCTTGAAAGCCTGCGAGGCGATGATTCGCTTCTGTTTTCTAACGGGCATCACCAAGTTCAGCCAGCTCAGCATCTTTTCCACGCTCAACAACATCATGAATATCTCCATGATGCCGAAATTCTCAACCATCTGCGGCATTACCGAACACGAACTCACCACCATTTTGAGAGACGACATCGATATTATTGCAGAAGAATACGGTTACAGTCATGATGAGATGCACTCGTTACTGAAACGCCAATACGATGGGTATCACTTCTGTGAAGATTCCGACGAAATATACAACCCATATAGCCTCATCAATTGTTTTTTCCAAAAACGCATCAAGAACTTCTGGTTCGAGAGTGGAACTCCAACCTTCCTCTTCAACCAGATGCGACGTTTTAAGACCGACATCACCGGGCTTGATGATATCGAGGCACCAGAATCCGCTTTCTATTTGCCAACTGAGAATCTGGAAAGTGCTCTACCATTGCTTTATCAAGCTGGTTATCTTACCATAAATGACTACAACCGAGAGTTAGAGACTTATACCTTAAGCATTCCCAATCAGGAGGTGCGCATAGGATTTGCAAAAGGCCTAATGCCAATCTATTCTGGTTTGGGTGAAGGCGATGTGCAGGTTGGCTGCGCAGCAAAGATGTGGAAAGCCCTGAAACGAGGCGATATTGATCAATGCCTGCGAGAGCTGAAAGCATTCCTTGCCGGTGTGCCATATGTGGAAGGATTCAAAAAAAAGCTTGCTGAGGCTGCCACGAAGGAAGGGTTCTATGAGTACACATTCTTTCTCATCCTATCAATGCTCAACGTATACGTGCAGACTCAGGTGAAATGCCACAACGGGCGTGTTGACATGATTGTCTACCATGCCGACACAATCTATATTTTCGAGTTTAAAACCAGAGCCTCCGCCGAAATTGCATTGCAACAGATAGTATCAAAAAAATATGCTACTCGCTTCGCCACTGATGAGCGCAAGGTGGTAAAAGTGGGTGTGAACTTCGACATTGATACCTGGACTATTGGAGAATGGGTGATTGCATAACATTCCTCAAATAAAACAACAGCAAATGGGTATTGCTGTACCTTTGCAGAATAGATTAATACTGAACCCGTTTGCCTAATAATAGTAATTATTGTAACCGTCATGCCTATGGACACTTCAATCATTCTGAGCAACTTGGGCTTGTATGCCAAACGAGTGGGGCGCACGGTGGCGCGGCCAGTGGTGATTTTGTACTCTTTCATCGAGATGCAGGTCGATGCACTGCTGGATAAATGGTTTCCCGACTATACGGCGACAGAGGAGGTGCTGTGATGGGAATTAAAGTAGTCGGCATAGGCGGATGCGGGTGCAATATTGTTGATAACATCTGCCGCACGGACGTGCAGGATGTCGATTTTGCTCTTGTCAATAGGGATGAATTGTCCCCTTACTCATCTAATGCAGAAAGACTATGTGTCAACGCCGATGCAAAGGACTTGGACAAGGGTCTACAAATATTGCTAAACGGCATCCCCCATACCCTTATCGTTGTAGCCGGTATGGGAGGCAAATATAGTGCAAAGGTGGCAGCGGAGCTCTGTCGCCTGCACCAGTCTATCACAAGGCAAAAAGCCCTGTCTATAGCTTTCGTTGTGCTGCCATTCAAGTTTGAAACACGAGATCAAAAAGCCACAAAAGACCTTGATTTGATTTCGGAACAGGCTACGCGGGTCGTCACATTCGACAACAACAAACTTCTCCAATTCGAGAATCAACCGATGGCTCAGGTCTTTCGCATAGTTGACCAAGAGGTGTGTAATCTCATAGAAGCCGAAAAACACTCATGCCCGCAAACAGAAATTCCATATTAAGGTACAAAACCATCGACAGGATGCTCCAGCGGGGAAAGCAAGCCACGTTGGAAGAGTTGGTTTATGCCTGCAACGACGCGCTTCAAGAGACTCTCGGATACGGCAAGGTGAGCGTTCGGTCGGTTCAACATGACATCCGAGAGATGCGTTACTCGGAGATACTAGGCTACTATGCCCCCATTATCGTTGTCGACAAAAAGTACTACACCTACGAGGACCGGAGTTACAGCATCGCTGATACACCCCTCACCGAATACGACATGCAACGATTGTCCGAGGCAGTGAATCTGCTGAAACAGATGAGTTCCTCAAGGGGTTTTCATGGCGTTGAGGATGTGGTCAACCGACTGGAAGACCACGTAGCTTCAATGCGCTTTAAGGCAGAACCAGTCATCCTCCTCGAAAGCAACGAGCGGTTGCGTGGCCTAGAGTACATGTCTGACCTGCATGATGCCATTGTCGACCGTCATCCTATTGTCCTCACCTACAAACCATTCAAATGGCTTGAATCGCAGACATTCTGTTTCTCTCCCTATATCTTAAAAGAGTTCCGCAACCGTTGGTTTGTCTTTGGCAAAAGACATGATGACACAGAGCATCCGATAGCCATATTGGCACTTGACCGTATTGAAGGGATTGTGGCGGCGTCGAAGGGCATCAAATACATCTTCGATTTAAAATTCGATCCGAATGTTTTCTTCCATGACATTGTTGGCGTTACTAAGTTCGATGCCCCCGTGGAGCATGTAGTCTTCAAGGTGTCCGAGACCCAAGTGCCATACGTTCGCACCAAGCCTTTGCACCATAGCCAGAAGGAGTTGGAGACAGCGAATGACGGTAGCGTACTATTCAGCATAGATGTTATTCCTAACTACGAATTGGAGCGTGACTTCCTTGGCTACGGTGAGTCTGTCACAGTGGTTTCTCCAGAGAGTCTAGTCAAAAAGTTGCAGGCAAGACTTTTACAATCTGTTGAAAATTATGATGCTATAAGCAGGCACTAATTTTTATTCAGAAAGTTTTTCGTCTACGCAGAAAGACTGCGTAGGTGTGATGTATTTTTGCATTTCGAAAAAGAAGCCCCATTACAACGCATAATCTGATTTATACTATGAATCAATACATCGTATCCCAATGGTTCAAATATAGGGAAAGCCTTGAGTCGTATTACATTAACATGATCGACGCACTCGAACAAGATAGGGACGGTAATATCATCCTTTTCGACCCTGAAGAAGATATTCCTGACTGTGAAGAGGAAGATGACGAAGGCAAATGGCACTCCACCGTCATGTTCATGTGCGAAGATGTCATAAAGAACCTGCTAAACAATGTAATAAACAAAGGACCGAATCATCCTAACCTAAAACTTGTTGACACTACCTATACTCACATTGACGGAGGCTGCTACGATGTGTTCTATGCATTAAGAGATGGCAAGGGGAATCCCTGGATAATTACTGTTTTTTTCGGTACCTACGACAGTTGGGCACAACTGGAGAAGATATCTAAGCATCGACTGTTAACATTACTAATGCACCTATCCTTGCGGATGGTGCAAAGCTTGAGAAGGATGAGCGAACGTATTTACGGTAGTCAGATAGTGCTTTGCAACAGCACATGTAATTGTGCAATCCATCATTTGATAGACCTTCAAGGGCTTGAAACCATGGATAATTCCACGAGATGGGATATCCGCAGAACATTAAGTGAACTGCCTAGAAAGTCCATCCAGCCATTGTTCCAACTCATGTCGGAAAAACAAAGAAAACATATATCACTGTGCCTTAATGCGGTAATTGGGGACGTCGAAGGCTATGAGGATGAGTCAACCAACATTCAGCAACTTGGCAATACTGTCAAGCTCATTGGGAAAAGGCTCGCAGATACACTGATTGACAGATTGATTAGATTTGAACTGACTGGTTATTGCGCTTTCTGTTCCGTCGAACCTCGTAGAATAGGAGAACTAAACTATTACAAAGAGGAATCATACCAAAAAATGGAGGATTACGACTCTATGTTTGTCGGTAAAAGCTACTTTATCGCTGTTGGAGAAACATTAAATGACCTGATGAATGACATTGATTACAATGTGCACCAACTCAGCAACTGACATTTTTTATTTTACGGTGATAGATTATGCCCTATTTCGCCTTCTATATAGGCAGAATCTAGCACATATAATGTGCCGGTCACAAAATAACAATCAGAAGTTGCGCACGACACAAATAAGTGTAACAGGACTATGGAAAGCACGACAAACAAAATGACGAAAACACAGGTCTTCAATGTTATTATTCTCGACAAGAGCGGGTCGATGAATAGTATCCGAACAGCTGCCATTGATGGTTTCAACGAGACACTGGCTGGTATCAAGAAAGCGCAGGAACGGTATGGCGACACTCAAAACCATTTTGTATCACTCCTTACCTTCTGTGATTGTGAGAAGAAATATGTCTTCGACAAGGTGTCCGCCTCCGAAGCCCCCACTCTGACCCTGGATGATTACCAGCCCTGTTGCTGCACACCGCTGTACGACGCAATGGGTTTTGCACTGACTTCTATGCGTAGTTACGTCAATGCTATCGAAGACCACGTGGTTGTGGTGACCATCATCACCGATGGTCTAGAAAACTCCTCTAAAGAATACTCTGGCACGACTATCAAACAATTAGTAGAAGACTTGAAGAAAGAAGGCTGGACATTCACCTACATGGGTGCCAACCAAGATGCTGTAGAGATTGCCTTCAACCTCTCCATCCGCAATTCGCGCAATTTCAGAGCTTCTCTTAGCGGCACACGCAGTGTAATGGCAAAGGATGCCAACACACGCATGAACTTCTTCGAACGACTGGCTGAGTTGAAGGAAGAGGAAGGCCGTGCTCTCATGGGATGTTCCATGGTCATGCCTACCATGTTGCCCGAAGAACGTTCTGCCCGTTATGCACAGATGGCCGATGAGGCATTTGACCAAGAGGAAAATAATAATGCGTAATTGTTTGAATATGTTAATGCATGGCATGAGTAATTATTAATAACTGAAACAATATGAAAAAAGTAATCAAAGCCATATGGCATGGAATCAAGGCCGTATTTACGACCATAGTCGATTGGGTGGCGACCCTGCTCGGTATGAAAGAGAACTCAAAGTACGGACGCGTACTGCATTGTATCGTAGGAACCGCTTTTGCAATAGTGCTCATCTTATGGGTGACAGGCACACTCGTAAGTTTCTGTCGCAGCGTCTACTGGAACGTTGCCGACTTGTGCGGATTCGATGACCGTTACAGCGAGGTGTCTCTCTCCGAGACGTTCAACGACAACCTTTACTACTATGAAGACTATTGGAGCGACAAAGGCTATCTGACCGACAGTAACGGACATAAGCTATTGAAACACATCTCATGTATTGCCAAACCCATGGAAGGCGACTCTCTAGTCTATTTTAGCGACGGTGACAAGCGTGGTTACTTCCATATGCGTGACGGGCATCTTGTGGTCAAACCTATTTATGAGCACGCGTGGGTGTTCTCTAACGGTTTGGCTGCGGTGGAAGTGAAAGGAAAGGTGAAATTCATCAATTCCGAAGGGCAGGTTGTTATTGACAGGAGCTTTGCTTATGATGAGGCTGACGATGGTTACGTCTTCCATGAAGGGCATTGTGCAGTCAACGATAGCACGGGTAAGCACATGGGTCTTATAGACCATAGTGGGAACTGGGTACTTCCTCCAATATACAACAGCATCATTCCCAAAGACACCTTTTGGTTGGTTTCGTTAAAGGGACAGCAATCATTACTCACGTTTGGGTTAGACACTGTAATACCGATGACGGACGCATCGTTTGAGATTGGTGATACAGATATCATAGCTGTCTTTGGCAACCATAGTCTCGGTATCTATTCCAAACAAGGTAAGCTATTAGAGAGGAACCTTGTTTACAATATTGAACATCTTATGTATGACACTCGTGAAGTAAGGTATGCAACCCACTCTATTTCTGATGACGAAGAATATTATGTTGACTCTGCTCCTGAGCAGATTAGAGCAATCGCTACTTGCCTACGCTATGAAGCAGAAAATGGTTGGTACGGGCTGATGAGTCCAGAAGGCAAACAACTCACAATGCCCTCCTATTCCAGAATTACAGCCGTAGACAAGGATTTATACTTATGTGAAAATAGCTACGGTAACGGCATTTTACTGAACAGCAAAGGTGTGCTTATAAGATAAGGTATGATGACTATGTGTGTATAATCAAGAGTTAAGAGACATAAGCCCCATCCTTTTAAGATGAGGCTTTTGTTTCTTAATTATTGTTTAGTCGCTGGTAGTAGCGCCACCAAAGGGCGGGGACGTCGCCTTGCATGCATTGCTGGTAGTCGGCATAGGTGCAGGGGAGCATGAGGTGGCTGGAGTAGACTTCTTGTAGTTCGCTGTTGTGGCAGGGTACTCTCATCCACCAACGGTCGCTGTGTTTTCCTTTGTAGAAGTCGATTTCAAGCCCGAGGTCTTCGAGGCTTACGAGGTAGTGTCTGCAGCTTGCTGGGTCGGTCAGGGGGTTGTCGTGCTGGCGGTTGTAGAAGCCTTCGATGAAGTACCAGAGTCCTTGGGCTATTGCGTGGAGGGTTTGCCCATGGTTATCGTACAACGGGTTGGCCTCGAAGATGCCGATGCATCTCGTCTTGTCACTCATGCCAGCATAGCGCATCATCTGACAGAGCTGTTCGCCATAGAGTCCGTGGGGCGATGGCGCGCCGTGGGCAGGGGCGTCGCTTTGGCGCACGGCGCAAAGGTCGATGCTGAGCATGTCGGCATTGCGGATGAGGGCTTCGGCCCGGTCCATGTCGCTTTGCACTTCGCCAAGGCGGTAGGCGTCGAATTTCAAGTCGTCCATCAGTTGCACGTAGTTTTGCCCTACGAAGTAGGTTTGGTAACCTATGTTGGCATGGAAGAAGAGGTAGTTGGGGGTTTGCATGATGATGTTGCGGAGCCAGGTGCGAGAGGTTGTCTGGTCGTTGTCTTCAAGGTCGAAACGGGCGTCGATGGTGGTGATGTTCATGATGCGGTTCATGAGTTCGTAGCCTTTATAGACGGCGAATGTGAGGTCTTGGCTACCGCCAAGCAGTATGAGTGTGTTGCCACGGGTGACAACTTCTTTTACCACTTCTGCTAGGGCGTAGTAGGTGTCGTCGGTTGTCTGTCCGAGAATTATGTTGCCTAGGTCTACAATCTCGGTTTGCTCTGTGGGCAGGGCCAATTGGTAAAGGTAATGGCGAATTTCGTTTGGGGCGGCACCGCAGCCGGCGTTTTGCTCGGCACCACGGTCTTCTTCGACGCCTAGGAGCACCAGTTTGCCTGTGGGGATGTCGGGGAAACCGGTGGCAGGAGTGTGGGCAATGATTTTGGAACCGATGGTGGTGGCGTAGGTGCTGGGATAGTACCCTAGTTCGTCGGGATTTATGGGTGACAAGTATTTATTGATAGACATAATCAAAGTAAAAGGTAAAAAGTAAAAACTAAAAGTGGCATGCAGCCACCTTTTAGTTTTTACTTTTTAGTATTTAGTTTAGAATGTTTCGCGAATGACGTTGCCGTGGTCGTCGACAATCATCTTGTAGTACCAGTCGGGATAGCTGGGTTGCATGGGGAATGCGGGGTTGCCGGTCTCGGTGCGCTCAAAGCGGCCGTCTTTCTCTTTCTTGATGTTGCCGTCGATGTATTTGACCAGCAGGTAGTGGTCGAGTTTGTTCCATTCGCGCATCATGCGTTTTGCCTGACGGTTGGAGAAGTCGTTGAGCTGTTCGACCAAGGCGTCGTCTTTATCGGTGCGCTTGGCACGGTCGTCGAAGCGGGCCACTTCTTTGATGAAGCCTTCTTCTAGTTCGGTCTGGACTTTTTGGAGGTCGACAATCATGTCGGAGTAGCGGCTGTAAACGAAGTTGGTGACGCGGTTGAAGAGCCAGAAAGCGGCGGTCTCGCTATAGGTGAGCATGTCGCCGTTGCCCTCGCGGAAGCATTCAGGGATTTTGGTGATGCCGCAATACATGGGGCAATAGCAGGTGCTGTAGGTGTCGTCGACGCCAAACCAGAGGATGCCACCCACTTTGGAGGGCAGCCAGCCGCGGCACTGAGCGACGAAGCTGAAGCCGGTCTGCTGGGTCGAGGTGGCGCGCTCGTGGACGTATTTTTGTCCATTGACTTCGAATCCCATAGGACGCCAGCGGTAGGGGCAGGCGAAGGGGCCGGCGCCCATGTCCTTGCTCATGTCCATGGAAGTACCTTCGTAGTGGTCGCGCATCAGGTTCATCACTTCGTGGACGTCTACTTTGTGGTCGGGTTTAATCCAAAGGGGCAAACGCTCAGCTTTGGGGTCGCCCATAGCGTATTTCTCGTATTTGCGCATTTCGCGGTTCACGCGGTTGAACATGGCATAAACGCGGGCGTCGCAGCCACGGATGCCGCTGAAGGTGAGGGGTGCGTAGGTGTCGGCAAAGCTGAACTCTTCGTCCTTGCCATTGAACCAACCGCAGGCACGGGCATAGGTGACCACGTCGGCAGCATAGACGCATTCAACCTCGGGTTCGTAAAGGTAGTCCATATGGGAGCTGCTGATGACGGTATGGAGGCCTTTGCCTTTGGCTTTGTTCCATTTGGTGCCTTCTTGGGGGAACTGGGTGATGCGGGCCTGGTTGGCATGGCCGCTGACATAGCCGTCGGGGATGCGTCGTGCCACCCAGACAGCACCGTCGGTGTATTTATATTTTAGCTTTTTTGCTAAGTCGGCTTTGACGGGAGCTCCACGTTTGCCGATAAGTTCGAGAATCCACACCTCGTTGGGGTCGCAGATGGAGAAGCTTTCGCCCTCGCTGCAGTAGCCGTAGTCGGCCACCATCTTGGTCATCCAATAGATGGCCTCACGGGCGTTTTTGGCGCGTTGCAGGGTGACGTAGATGAGGGAGCCGTAGTCGATGCCCTTGACCTCGTCCTTCCAGCATTCCTCACGGCCGCCATAGGTTGTCTCGCCGATGGCCAGCTGGTGTTCGTTCATGTTGCCTACCACGCTGTAGGTGTGGGCGACTTGTGGGATTTCAAAGAGTTTGCGGCCGCTGTCCCAGTCGACCAGCATAAACATGGTGCCGGCGGGATAGTCGGCAGCCTTGCGGTAGTAGAGCTCGCCGTAGAGGACATGGCTGTCGGCAGCGTAGGTGATCATGGTGCTGCCGTCCTTGGTGGCACCCTTAGTGAAGAGGAAATTGGTGCAGGCGTCAGCTCTTTGTGCGGCAAACATGCTCAGGCACAGGGCTCCGACTGCTAAAATGCGGTTCATTTTTCTCATAGTGTATTGTGTTTATTAATTGATAATCTTTAAATGAATCAGTCTGCAAAAATACGAAAAAAATCTATTATATCTAAAAAAGTGCAAGCTTGGGTGATGGTTTTTAGGTTGGTTAGTTGGTGTGAGGGCTGACGAAGGTGACTGCGTGGTGGAGGTTTTGCACGCGGTAGTGGTTGCTGTGAAGCATCTCTCCATCGATAACCAGCCAGAAGGGGTCGGGGCTGGTCATCTCGACAAGGGTGCCTTGGCGGTATTGCATCAGTTGTTGGACATCAGGGCGGTTGATATGGGTACCATGGCTATATTCGTTGATGAGGCTGGCGAATTTGAACAGCGACATCCGCTTGAAAAGGTTGATTTCGATAAGACCGTCGTCGTTCAGTGAAAGAGGGGCACACATGTAGTTGCCACCATTGTAGCGTCCGTTGCCAAGGGTGCAAAGGAGCATGTGGCCGTCGTAGAAGGGTTGGCCGTCGACGGTCATGCGGACGTAGTTGCTGCGGGAGGTGAAGATGCTGCGGATAATGCCGGTGGTGTAGGAGTGCTTGCCACCGATGATGGGTTTGCGACGCACGTCGTTGCCTATTTTGCAGACCATGGCATCGAAGCCGAAGTTGCAGACGTTGATACTATAGCGGTCGTTTACCTTCATCACGTCGACAGGGTGGGGGACACCCTCAACCAGACGGTTCAAGTCGTTGAAGTCGTCGTGTGAGGCGTAGTACTTGATGTAATCGTTTCCGCTTCCGTTGGCATGGACGGTGACTTGGACGTTAGGTATTCCGATGATGCCAGTGACGACCTCGTTCAGAGTACCGTCGCCGCCACAGGCGTAGAAGCGTGCCTCATGTCCGGGATGGTCGTTGCACCATCGGCGGGTCCAAGTGGTTGCATCGCCTGGGGCACGAGTTACGTATATCTGATAGTCGAAATCGGGATGGTCTAAAGCATAGGCCTCCACTTTTTGAGTGACTGCAGTGGTGGAGTCTTCTTTTCCAGCACAGGGGTTTACGATAAAAATATGCTTCATCATTGCCTGCAAAAATACTAATAATAATTAATATGGCAGAAAAAAAGTCGCCCTATTAACAAAAAAGTTGTATCTTTGCATTTTATTTGAACAGATGAAGAATATACGCAATTTTTGCATTATAGCCCATATCGACCATGGTAAGAGTACACTGGCCGACCGTCTATTAGAATTTACTAACACCGTGTCGAAGCGTGAGATGCAGGACCAGGTGCTTGACGATATGGAGTTGGAGAAAGAGAGGGGTATCACTATCAAGAGCCACGCCATCCAGATGAACTATGGCGAGTATACGCTCAATTTGATTGACACCCCAGGCCATGTGGACTTCAGCTATGAAGTGTCGCGCTCGATTGCTGCCTGCGAAGGAGCCCTGTTGGTGGTGGATGCCACACAGGGCATTCAGGCACAGACTATCTCAAACCTCTATCTGGCACTTGAGAACGACTTGGAAATCATTCCAGTGATGAACAAGATAGACCTCGATAGTGCCATGCCCGAAGAGGTGGCCGACGAGATTATCGACCTGCTTGGCTGCAGCCGTGAGGATATCCTCTCCTGTAGCGCCAAGACGGGCGAGGGGGTTCCTGAGATATTGGAGGCTATAGTGGCCCGTGTGCCAGCTCCTAAGGGCGACCCCGATGCTCCGCTGCAGGCGTTGGTGTTCGACTCCGTCTTCAATCCCTTCCGTGGCATTATCAGCTATTTCCGCATAGTGAACGGGACGCTGAAGACTGGCGACCACGTGAAGTTTGTCAGCACTGAGAAGGATTATCATGCCGACGAAGTAGGGGTGTTGAAACTGAACATGGAACCGCGTAAAGAACTGTCGGCGGGCAATGTGGGCTATATCATCAGCGGCATCAAGACCAGCAAGGAGGTGCGCGTAGGCGATACGATTACCCATGTGGGCCGTCCGTGCGACAAGGCGATTGAGGGTTTTGAGGCGGTAAAGCCTATGGTGTTTGCTGGTGTGTACCCTGTTGACACCGACGACTATGAAGAGCTGCGCGCCAGCCTAGAAAAGCTCCAGCTCAACGATGCCTCTCTCACCTTCGAGCCCGAGAGCTCGCTGGCATTGGGCTTCGGGTTCCGCTGCGGTTTCTTGGGCTTGCTGCACATGGAGATTGTGCAGGAGCGTCTGGAGCGGGAATTCAACATGGATGTTATCACCACGGTACCCAATGTGCAATATAAGGTGCGCTTGACCAATGGCGAGGAGAAGGATGTCTACAATCCGTCGGGCATGCCAGAGCCGAACAATATTGCCGAGGTGTACGAGCCCTATATCCATGCCCAGATTATCACCAAGGCCGACTTTATTGGACCGGTCATCAAGCTGTGTATGGACAAGCGCGGCATTCTCAAAAACCAAACGTATCTCACTACCGACCGCATCGAGATTACCTTCGACCTTCCGTTGGGTGAGGTGGTGTTTGATTTCTACGACAAGTTGAAGAGTATCTCAAAAGGGTATGCCTCGTTCGACTATTACGTCAATGGTTTCCAGCCCTCTAAGCTGGTTAAATTGGAGATTCTTCTCAATGGAGACCCCGTCGATGCCCTGTCTACTCTCACCTACGTCGATAATGCCTATCCTATAGGTCGTCGCATGTGCGAGAAACTGAAGGACCTCATACCCCGTCAGCAGTTTGACGTGGCCATCCAAGCCGCTATCGGTAGCAAGATTATCGCACGCGAAACGGTGCGGCAGGTGCGCAAGGACGTTACCGCCAAGTGCTATGGCGGTGACATCACCCGTAAGCGCAAGCTGCTAGAGAAGCAGAAGGAGGGCAAGAAGCGTATGCGCCAAGTGGGCAACGTGGAGGTTCCCCAAAGCGCCTTCCTAGCGGTACTGAAACTTGATTAATAACCTCTCATCAACCCAACAATTTAATGAAACTATATCTCATCATTATTATCCTAGTGGTTGCTGTGCTGGCGACTATCGCCCTCACAGGCTACATCTATTATCTTCTTACCAAACGCTTTTTCGACAACCAGCAGAAGACTCAAATGCTGCAGATGCGCATCGACGAGCATCGCGAAGCGGTGAAACTGGTCACCCCTATCCGTCTTCAGGCTTATGAGCGCATGGCTCTTTATTTAGAGCGTATCAGCCCCGACAGCCTTGTGTTGCGTTGCTACCAGCCCGGTATGGACACTAAACTGCTGCAAGGCGTGATGACTAAGACCATCCGCGACGAGTGGGAGCATAACCTCAGCCAGCAGGTCTACGTCTCGAGCGAGGCATGGAATCGTATCCGTCAGGCAAAGGACGAGATGATTGGCGTGATCAACTCGGCTGCCATCACTATTCCCCAAGATTCCGACCCTACCCGTCTGGCAAGTGCCATCTTTGCCACCACCACCTCCGGTCAGATGCCCACGGCCTCGGCCTTGGAGTTCCTGAAACAGGAGATGCGAGACCTCTAAAAGGCATTTCTACCCCCGTTTCGAGGCTCGACATGCCCTCCGCTTTTGCTGTTGCAATGAATTGTCAGTTTTGTAGTTGAGCGTTTAATTTGGTCAGTTGGATTTTTTTTTGTACTTTTGCACAATTATTATGAAGAAATATATCTACTTTACCATACTAGTTTTAATAATCGCACTCCCGAGTGCATTATCAGCCCAAGAGAGGCCCAATCTCCGCCAACAAAACAAAGAGAAACCTAAAATCTCTGCTGGCAATCCGGGCATCAAGATGAATAAACTGAGGACCACCGACCCCGCTGACGAGTTCTCGGGAGTGACGGCTGAGACCTATGACAAGAAGCCCAAGAAGGATGCCAAGAAAGAGACGAAAAAGACTGAAGTGGGAGCTGTCGACGAGGCTGATGACGCTAAGAAGAAGACCCCGGTCAATGAGTCGTACTCCTTTGACGAAAATCCGCAGGACAAGGAGGTTGAGCATGTCGAACGTCCCAATCGAGCCCTAGAGCGTCCGGGTACTCCCGAAGAAGAGGAGGAAAGGGTGGAAAGAAACGATATCATTACTTTACCTTCCTATGTCAACCCTCGTCAGGACGACCCCGGTACCGAGAGCGAGGACGATATACTTATGATGGTAGGCGACTCGTCGCTGGTCCATACCTACAAGATGGATATCTCCGAGATGCAGCCTATCGAACTGAAGCTTACCAATCCCGAAGCAGGTCAGTACTTTGTATTTCCTACCCCCGAATACTCTATCCCCACCTCTCACTTTGGCCCCCGTCGCCGTCGTTTCCATTACGGCTTGGACCTTGCCATGCACACTGGTGAACCCATCTATGCAGCCTTCGACGGAGTGGTACGCTTCTCCAAATATAATAGCTCCTATGGCCACCTTATCGTCATACGTCACGACAATGGGCTGGAGACCTATTATGCCCACCTCTCCAAGCGTCACGTCTCGCCAGGTACCCGTGTGAAGGCAGGCGAGGAGATTGGCCTTTGTGGCAATACGGGTCGTTCCCGCGGTAGCCATCTCCACTTCGAGATACGATATAATGGCAACGCACTCAATCCCGAGAACGTCATCAGTTGTGAGACACGTACACTCTTGGCACCTACGCTTACCCTCACCCGCAACTCGTTCCGCAAGGTGGCAAAGCCTGGTGCCACTAATAGTTCTTCTTCCCATCGTTCTGGTTCAAGCAACTATAGCAGTGACGGGAAATATTACAAAGTACGTACTGGCGACACCCTTAGCCGCATAGCCAAGCGCAATGGTACCACAATCAGTAAGCTCTGCAAGCTCAACGGGCTTAGAGAGTCATCGGTGATACGCCCTGGTCAGAAATTAAGAATTCGCTGATATGCGTCTCGATATTCTCACCCTATTTCCCAACATGATGTCTATGTTCTTTGAGGAATCTATCCTTAAACGGGCACAGAATAAGGGCATCGTCGAAGTTGTCTTCCACGACCTCCACGACTATTCCCTCACCCGCTACGGCAGCGTCGACGACTATCCCTACGGCGGTGGTGCTGGCATGGTTATGGCTGTCGAGCCGCTCGCTAATTGTATCGAGGGGCTGAAGGCACAGCGCACCTACGACGAAATCATCTACACCGCCCCCGACGGCGAGATGCTCACCCAGCCGATGGCAAACACGCTCTCGTTGCAGCAGAACCTGATGATACTCTGCGGACACTACAAGGGGGTCGACGAGCGCATCCGCGAGCATTTCATCACCAAGGAAATCTCCATCGGCGACTATGTCCTCACGGGTGGCGAACTGGCTGCTGCGGTCATCTGCGACACCGTCGTGCGCCTCATCCCTGGCGTCATCGGCGACGAGCAGTCGGCTCTAGGCGACTCATTCCAAGACGGCCTCCTCGCACCCCCCGAATACACACGTCCCCCCGAGTTCCGCGGCTGGCGTGTGCCCGATATCCTCCTCAGTGGCAACCATGCCAAGATAGAGCAGTGGCGCTACGAGCAAGCCCTTCAGCGCACCCAGGAGCGCCGCCCCGACCTCATCAAGGCTATCTCTGAAAAGTAATTTTAATGTAAACATTAAATAACAAACCAAAAATAACAAATCAAACAAAATCATGAAAAGACTTGTCTTATTATCACTCGCATTGCTGACATTCAGCATAGCAAATGCACAAATCGCCAACGGCCGTATTGGCAATGGCAACATCACAATAGCCGGAACCGAATGGACTGACGTCTATGGTATCGACTTCAACAACGACGGTGTACTGGAGTTTCGCCTAAGCGACTTCAGCGGTATCGAGGGCAATCAGGTCAACGCCTACATCTCGTACAATTGGACCGAAGGAGGCAACAATGTTGTCTCCGACCCCGATGTATGGGACTATGCCGCCGTGCTTGCCTCTGGTCAGGTCGTTGATGCTAACAGCACTTTCGGCGGATACGGTGATGCCACCTTCCAAGACCTCACCACTGTCCCTGAGCGCATTTTCGTTGGGT
>CAMYZD010000003.1 GCA_947303735.1 uncultured Bacteroidales bacterium
GTGTAGGGGTCTTTGTATTGATAGCGGAGTCGGACACCGCTCTCCACCTTGTTGACATTCTGACCACCGGCTCCACCGCTGCGGAAGGTGTCCCAGGAGAGGCGCGACATGTCGACTACCACCTCGATGGTGTCATCAACCAAGGGAGTGACACTGACTGATGCAAAGGAGGTCATGCGTTTGCCCTGGGCATTGAAGGGGCTGACACGTACCAGTCGGTGTACGCCAGTCTCGCTCTTGAGATATCCGAAAGCATAGTCGCCTTCAATCTGCATGGTGACGCTTTTGATGCCGGCACCTTCACCATCCAAGCAGTTGGAAACAGCCACACGATAGTGATGGGTTTCAGCGTAGCGGATGTACATGCGCATCAGCATCTCTGCCCAGTCTTGTGCCTCGACTCCGCCAGCTCCGGCATTGATGGATAGAACTGCATCGAAACTATCGCTCTCGCCCTGAAGCATATTTTTCAATTCCAAAGCTTCTACAAGGGGCTGGGTGATGGCAATTTGTGCAATTACCTCCTCCTCGGTCGCGTCCCCGCTATCGAAAAACTCTCCCATCACCTGCAGGTCGTCGCAGCTCTGCTGCACTTCGCGGAAGGCGTCGACCCATGCTTTCCGACCTTTGATAGCCTTCATGGTCTTCTGAGCTTCCTTGGGGTCATTCCAGAAGTCTGGTGCCTCGGTCTTCTGCTCTTCCTCAGCAATTTGAGCGGTGAGGGTATCAATATTCAGATAGCGGTGTAGAGCGTCTTTGCGGCTTATGAGGTCTTTGATGGTTTCGGCGGTAGTCATGAAAATTGAGAATTGAGAATTGAAAATTGAAATTTAGAACAGTGGGTAGATTTCGGGGCAACCGGGAGTGAAGTAGGCTGCAACGAATGCGATTATGATTAAAGCGAACTTAGTCCATGAGAAGTTGTTGTGGTCGTGGTCGAAAAGGATGCTGACGGCCACGTGGAGCAGTATACCCACCACCACGCCCATGAGCAGGCTTTGCAACACTTCGTCTTGGGGTACGAGAAAGAGGTTGCATAGTGAGCCAAGTGGGGTCATCACGGCAAAAATGGAGAGTAGTGCCAGACTGCGCCAGAATCCGTAATGGTTATGCATAAACAGACCTACAAGGACTAGGGCAATGGGGATATTGTGAAGCACAATTCCATAGAGAAGTCCTTGGTGAATATCACCGTCGAGGTCTACCATAGGCATTCCCTCGAGGAAGGCATGGATGCAGAGCCCTATCAGTAGGCCTGTGACAGGATGGATGGTCGTGCTGTTGTGGCAATGTCCTGGATGTTGGTGGTGCTCATGATGATGTTCCTCAGCCTCCTGCTCTTCAGCACAGCAAGGGCAGTGGTTGTGACCGTGCTCTGCCCCTTTTGTGAGCTGCTCCAGCAGCAACTGGATAAGAAAACCCAGCATGACGGCTGCGGCAATCTTGAAATGAATACCTGGCGTTACGAAACGATAGGGTTCATCACCTAAAAAGATATGGGGAACGAGATTAATGAAACATGAGGCAAAAAGGAAAGCTCCTCCGAAGATAGTGATGTAGTCCATTACTTTAGGACTGACATGTCGTTGGCTGGGGATGAGGGCAGCCCAGATAATGATACCAGCGATAATGAGTATGTATGCTAAAATTATAGTAGTTGACATATGCACATAAAAAAAGGGTAAGCTGTTTATATCGCACCGCTACAACCAAACACCCTTGCTGTATTCCTACCCTGGGGGATTCAATGGGAGCTGGTCGTATAAGACTTACCCAATTGCAAAAGTACTATTTTTTTTGTAATTGACAAGAAAAAAAATGTATTACTTTCAGTAGTGTCTGATTCAGTGTGTGTTAAAATATCGTCCCCTGTAGGACGAAAGCCATGTGATTTGGGTGAATGGCAATAAGGAATCCCATTTTTGAAGTAATCGTGGTAGGTGAAGTAAGAGAGGTTAGTGAATGTTTTTGTCATTCAGTGATTTGTGGAATTTGCGGGCGTTGGCTATGTGTTCTTCGGGAGTGGAGGCAAAGTTGTGACGGCCGCTGAAATCCTCTTTAGCACAGAAATATAGGTAGTGTGTTGGCTTGTTTGCAAGAACGGCATCTACCGATGAGGCAGAGGGGATGCAGATAGGTCCAGGAGGCAATCCGGCATGCTGGTAGGTGTTGTAAGGACTGTCAGTCTTCAGCATGTCGCCTTTGATGCGGCGTATGGTGAAGTCGCCTATTGCATATTTGACAGTCGGGTCTGCTTGTAGCGCCATACCAATACGTAGGCGGTTAAGGTAGACCGATGCGATGTCGGCCTTCTCCTCATTGCAGTTGGTCTCTTCTTCCACAATAGAGGCGATGGTCAGCACCTGTTGGCGGGTGAGCCCTAGGTCTGGTAGTTTGTTGTCGCGCTCTTTCCAAAACCGCTCGTACTCTGTAGACATACGTTCAACCAAGCCAGTGGGCGAGGTGGTCCAATATACCTCATAGGTGTTTTGTGGGAATAGCCCTATGATGGATTGCGGGGTGAGGCTGTACTGAGCACAGAAGTTTGAGTCGTTAAGCAGGACAAGCAGGCTGTCGGCTTCAAATTGCAATTTGGTGCCGAGGAATTGGCATAGGTCCTTCAGGGTACGATGCTTATTAATGGTGATACGTACAGGGTCTTGATTCCCAGAGTATATTTTCTGTACTAAAGAGAGTGTCCGCATGTTAGGTTCTAGTACGTAGCTGCCGCATTTTACGTGTCGGTTCAGTCCGCGTAGCTTTGCTATGAGGTTGAACGCGGTGTGAGAGTGTAGGCAATGGTGGGCGTCAAGGGTATCAAGAAGGGCAGCGTAGTCAGAGCCTTCAGGGAGGTAAATGCGGGTAGGTTCGTCGACGGCAATACGCTGGTTGACTGTTCCGATTGCGAATCCGATAGACAATCCGACAAGAATACAGATGGAGATAACGATGATACGGATGCGTTTCATAGCTTAGTTTAGAATTAGTTGGTAACGGTAAGTGTCGATATAATGGTTAGAACGTACCACCCAGTCGCGAAGAGTGGCGCAGTGCTGATATCCAGCCCGCTGGAAGATGTTGATACTTGGAGTGTTGGTGGCAGCAATGTCTGCGTAGACCTGATGTAAGGAGGTGTTTTCTATACAGAATTTACTTAGAGCTTGAATCATGATAGTGCCATATCCCTGCCTGCGGTATTCGTTAGATACTACCAGTCCCACTGCCGCACGGCGGTTGACGGGGTCATAATTGTATAACTCTACGCACCCTACGGGGGTGTTGGGTCGATCGTCAGGATAGGCATAGAGTTTGAGTTCTCCAGATGATAGTGAGGTATTTGGGAGGGCTTTCAGTTGCATATTAATGATGGGTAATGGGTTGTTAGCTGATTTTGTCCCAGTGGGGGAGGTGACTATGGTTCTGAATGTATTGTAGCAGGATGTGGTTTTCGGGGCGTTGAAGGTCGGGGTCGGTTTTTAGGAGGTTGTTCACCTCGTCACGTGTGGCGCAAACGAGCGGCTCGTCGTCGACGAGGTCGGCCATCTTCAGGTCGAGCATTCCACTTTGTTGCAATCCTTGTAGGTCTCCGGGACCTCTTAGTCGCAGGTCGGCTTCGGCAATGGCAAATCCATCTGAAGTGTTGCACATGGTCTGGATGCGTTGCTTGCTAGTATGGCTCAAGTCGTTCTTGGTCATAAGAATGCAATAGGACTTTCCACCACCACGTCCCACGCGTCCCCTGAGCTGGTGCAGTTGGCTCAACCCGAATCGTTCGGCATTTTCGATGACCATAACGGTGGCATTGGGCACATCGACCCCCACTTCGATGACAGTGGTGGAGACCATGATGTGAGTCTCACCCCGCTTAAAGCGGTCCATCTCGTAGGCTTTGGCTTCGGCGGGCATCTGCCCGTGGACGATGCTGAGTTGGTATTGCGGCTGGGGAAAACTGCGGGAGAGGCTCTCATATCCGTCCATCAAGTCTTTGAGGTCAAGGCTTTCGCTCTCGTTGATAAGCGGGTAGACTACATAGACCTGTCGCCCTTTAGCAATCTCCTTTTGCATGAAATGGAATAGTTGGGAGCGATTGGCATCGGTGCCGTGGGTGGTGACTACTGGTTGGCGTCCGGGGGGCAATTCGTCTATAATCGAACAGTCGAGGTCGGCATAGAGTGTCATTGCCAGTGTGCGAGGAATAGGAGTGGCAGTCATGACTAGGATATGGGGCGGTATAGTGCTCTTGCCCCATAGTTTTGCACGTTGCTCCACTCCGAAGCGGTGTTGCTCGTCGATGACCACATAACCCAGTTGTTGGAACTGAACGTCGGGTTCAATCAGGGCGTGTGTCCCAATCAGTATGTCAATCTCGCCGATGGCGAGCCTTTGTTTTATCTTCTTTTTCTGGCTTGCCTTGAGTGACCCTACCAACAACTCTACTTGTATGTTTTGGTTGGCCAAGTACTTCTGAAAGTTGGTAAAGTGTTGGGTCGCCAATATCTCTGTGGGAGCCATTAGGCAGGCTTGGCATTGATTGTCAAGGGCTATAAGGATGGTGAGCAGTGCTACCAAGGTTTTCCCACTTCCCACGTCGCCCTGTAGCAGGCGGTTCATCTGTCTGCCGCTACGCATATCACTCCGAATCTCTTTGATGACACGTTTCTGTGCGTTTGTCAAGGGGAAAGGGAGATGCTCGTTGTAGAAGGTATTGAAATGGCTTCCGATAGAGCCAAACACTCGTCCTACCGAGTGTTGCTTTCGGGCTATCCGGCTATATTGGTAGTCCAGTTGATGGTAGAAAAGCTCCTCGAATTTCACTCTCAGAATGGCCTGTTGCCACTCTTCCATTGTGTTGGGGTAGTGAATCTTCCGAAGGGTAGTGCTGCGGTCGAGGAGATGATATTTCTGTACGAATTGGGCTGGAAGTGTCTCGGGCAGTTCTTTGGGAATATGTTGCAGCAGGGTGCTGGTGATGCGGGCAATGGTCTTGGTCCCTAGACCTCGGTTCTTGGCTTTTTCGGTAGTGCGGTAGATAGGCAGAAAGGCATGGACAGGACCTTCGTCGTATAAAGAGGAGGCTTCTAAGTCGGGATGAACCAGCTGGAGGGTAGAACCATAAAGGGAAGGTTTTCCCATGACATTGTAGACGGTGCCCGGTCGTAAGGACTCCTTTATCCATTTGATTCCTTGGAACCACACTAGCGTCATAGTACCTGTTCCGTCAGTAAAGGAGGCCTCTAGGCGAGTAGAATGTCCCGAGGTAATGGTGTGCAGGTCGCTGATGCGTCCACGGAACACGAGGTAGGGCTCCTCACTGTTGAAATTGTCAATGGTGCTGACATGCGAGCGGTCCACTACCCTAAAGGGGAAATAATGGAGGAGGTCGCCATAAGTATGTATGTCGAATTCCTTGGCAAGGATATCGGCCTTCTGTGGTCCCACGCCTTTAAGGAATGAGACTGAGGTGTCGAGTATGGAGCTAGTGTTGTTGATGGGGGTCGGTTTGAGGGTGGGCGAGGCGCTCTCGCTCCAAGGTGGAACTGATGTCTTGATGTTCTATGTCGGCAAGTAGGATGACGGTCTCGATGCTAGGGTCGAGGGTGTGGTTCACGGCGGCGATGGTCTGTTCATAGATGAGGTCTTTCTCGTTACGTATGCCACGCAGGATGAATGAGGCTCCTAGTCTATGACAGAGGTCAACCGTCATGTCGGAATAGGTGAGAGCTTCAATACGAGGCTCGTCAGGGAAGAAGTCAAGCGCTAAGCGAAGCCGTTCCTCGGGTGAGAACATATATTGTTTCTCTGTGTTGACACCGATGGCTATCACTATTCGGTCGAATAGCTGCAATCCTCGGCGGACTATCGCCTCGTGTCCCCGAGTGAAGGGGTCGAACGAACCTGGGAATATGGCCTTTTTCATCTTCTTCTCTTGTGGGTTCTGGTGTAGGAGGGGGAGTCCTCGCCAAACTGCCAGATAAGGCGGAAGGCAATGGATGAGCCGTAGAAGTTGTTGGAGTGGGTATTGCCAGCAAACTGGTATTTCCAATTGCGTTTAATCGGAATCATGGAATACTGGTAGCGTGCACTGAATTGAAGATTCTTCCAGATGGCGAATCGGAATTCAATAGAGGGGGCTATATCGTTTTTCAAGAAGGTCATGTCGGTAGTGTCGGGGATAAAGTACATGGGATTGTAAACAATGGTCCCGTGTGGCTGGCTCACCAATCGGCTATAAACGATTCCAGCTCCTATTTGCAGTCCTCCGTAGGGGTCGCGGAAGAAGAGTGCTATAGGGATATCGACGTAATGGAGATTCAGGGTGATATTATAGAAGTTCTCATTGTTAAACTTGTGGTTACTGATGCCTCGGCAGGAGTAGTCGGTCTCGATGGCTAGGCTCAGCCTGTCATAGTCGTCAAGATTGGCGATTACACCCACTCCGCCAGTGAGGCCCCAGTGGTTGAATCCCTTTAGTTCGTCTCCTTCTACCTGCGAGGTGATAGCTCCGCCCAAAGCATAGGCATGTATGCGTTGGGCCTGCAGGGTAGAGGTGGCGAAGGCCATTATCAATAGTAGCAGTGTCAGTTTGAAGTTCATGTAAGCTAGATGTTGAAGAGATTAGTAAAGAGGATTTGCATGTCGGTAGTTAGTTTGTAGTTGCGTAGATAACGCAGATGCAGTCGTTGCTTGAGTTCGGGGCTGATGGTGGCAGCACGGCGTGGGAGCGCATCTTCGGGGGCAAAGATACCGTTGCGTGTATGCGTGTTGGTCACGCCTACCCAACTCTTTTTACCTATCAGTACCTGCCAACAGTGGGTGTAATAGTCTCTCTTGTGCCGCTGGAAAGGAAGCAATAGTGGTGAGAATAGCAGTAGTAGAAAAGAGGTCCAAATGTCGAACAGGCGTTTGTTGCGGCGATTGAGGGGGTCGGCAATGGTGCGGATTTCCTCGGTGTAGAGGTCTTCTGCCCTGTGGATGCTGTCGCTGCCAATGATGAAGTCGCTGTCGGTCGGAGCTATCTTGTACTCCACCTGTCGGTGTTTGCCGGGCAAGTCTCCCAACTGAGTCATTAGGTTGATGATTGCCTGAATGGGGAGGTCTTTGCTACAGAACACTACTTCATCGGCATTGTAGTATCGTATGGTGTCGTTCAGCCTTCTTACGTCGGGGCAGGCATCGACCAAAGTCTCAATCTGTGTGCCTCCGAGCGACTGGTAAAGCTGGCTCACGCGGGCTACTTCCTCTTCTCCTCCTACAATGATGCAGGAGCGTGTGCGTAAGGGGCGCAGATTGTAGCCGGGCACTTTCATCAGGCTCAACAAGCCACGAATACCCAAAGTGGAAAGCAGGGTCCATGCGCATCCTAGTAACAGCAAAGCTCGTGAGTATCGCTGACTTTCGTCAAGTAGTGAATAAAAGACCAACAACAGACCTGTGCCAATGGCCATCCCTTTAAGTATACGGCTGGGACGTACAGGTTTTTCGTATCCTCCATACAGCCAGCTCAGCAGCATCAGGACAAGAATATATATGGGTATTATCACCCATGTGTACTGAGGTGGGTAATACGCCGCATTGGCGGCCCAACGGGTTGCCCACAAATATTTGATGGTCACAAAGCCACCGAAGGCCACTGCAAAATCAAGTGCAGGCAGCGCCACTGCCCTTATCACCCTCTGTAACCATGCTAGGCAGGCTCTTGTCCAGATGGCTAGCCTGAGGAGCAGGTTGAACCATCGTGCCTTACTGTCGGTAAAGTAGTGTTGTACGAATATTGCCATGGCGTTGTAGAATGTATACACATAGTTCATACTGCCATGCTTCGTACTCTCTCCTTTGTAGTGTATGATACGGGCTGAGGGGTAATAGTAGTTCTCGAATCCCGCCATCTTGATTCGCCACGAGAAGTCGATGTCCTCGCCATACATGAAATAGGACTCATCGAGCAGCCCTACTTTATCCAGAGCCTTTCGGCTAATCATAAGGAATGCGCCGGGGAGGATGTC
The DNA here is from genome assembly GCA_947303735.1 of uncultured Bacteroidales bacterium. Classification (GTDB taxonomy): domain Bacteria; phylum Bacteroidota; class Bacteroidia; order Bacteroidales; family P3; genus Colimorpha. The sequence goes on from CAMYZD010000003.1 coordinate 8,004, forward strand.
GATAGGGTTGGTCTCCTGGTCGTCGAGGTGCCCCATGTAGTAGGCTGCAATGCGTGGATGGTGGGGAAACAGGCGTATCAGTCCGCTGATTTTGTAAAAGGCAGCAGCAGGGGAGGGAAAACCTCGTTTGCTCTCCTTGAGATAGGTGCCCTCGCCATTGACCATCTTCACTCCTAGCCCTCCGCAGTCGGGATGTGAGGCAAAGAATGCCACACATTGGCGGAAAGTGTCGCGTTCTACCACCGTGTCGGGATTCAGAAGCAGCACTAGGTCTTTCGTCGCAGTGTCTGAGTCTCGACTGCTATTAGGAGTCTCCATGATGAGGCGTAAGGCCTGGTTGTTGGCACGGGCAAAGCCCACATTGTCATGGTTGGCAATGAGGTGAACCTCAGGGAAGCGTTCCCTGACCATCTCGACCGAACCATCGACCGAGGCGTTGTCCACCACGTATACCTCCAGGTCAATGGGGGCTTCGTCGGCGTTGCCATGCTCTCCCTCTACTTCCAGGTCGGAGGAAAAAACCGACTCCAGGCACTGCTCGAGGAAGTATTTGACGTTATAGTTGACTATGACTATACTGAGCCTCACTCATTCTTGTTTTTGCGGCTGCGGGCCTTTTTCTCTTGGGCCGTCTCGATAATGGCAATAGCTTCTTCAAGCGTTAGTTTCAGCGGGTCGACGGTCTTAGGTATGCGGTAGTTCTCGCTGTTGTATGAAAGATAGGCACCATAACGTCCAATATTGGAGTTGATGGGTTGGTCTTTATACTGCCCAATGAGGTGGGGATAGAGCTGGCGCAGGCGCTCTTTCTCGGCTTCGGCGGCTCGCTTGTTCTTGATAATCTCAATGCAACGGTCGAGGGTTACCTCATAGGGGTCGTCGTTCTTAGAGAGGGAGTAGAACTTGTTGTCAAGACGCACATAGGGACCGAACTTGCCGATGCTCACTATCACGTCGTGGTCTTCAAATTGTCCCACGGTACGGGGCAACTCGAACAGCGAGAGGGCCTCTTCGAGCGTTATGGTCTCAATGCTCTGTCCCTTCTTCATGCTGGCAAATTGGGGCTTCTCGTCATTCGACGTGTCGCCTAGCTGCACCAAGGTACCATAGCGGCCAATCTTGGCATAGAGGTTGCGTCCAGTTCTGGGGTCGACACCTATCAGACGGCTGCCGCTGGTGCGGTGGCTGGTCTGTTGGGTGAGGCGGATGTTTTTGTGGAAGGGAACGTAGAATTTGTCCACCACTTTGCGCCACTGCTTCTTGCCGGCGGCGATATCGTCGAAGTCCTTTTCGACCGTGGCTGTGAAGTTGTAGTCTACGATGTCAGCAAAGTGCTCCATCAGGAATGTGTTGACCACGCTTCCGATGTCGGTAGGGAACAGCTTGCCCTTCTCGGCACCTACCTTCTCGATGCGGTGCTCGATGTTCACGGAGTCGTCCTTGAGGATAATGGCTGTGCACTCCACCGTCTTGGGCTCGCGATCTTCCTTGATTACATATTCGCGCTTGAGGATGGTGCTGATAGTAGGTGCGTATGTGGAAGGACGTCCGATACCCAGTTCCTCCAGTTTCTTGATAAGGCTCGCTTCGGTATAGCGGGGCGGATGCTGGGTGTGGTGCTCCAAAGCCTCTGCCACATCGAGGTTGAGGTGCATACCCTCCACCACCTTGGGCAGGGTGCGCTCGGCATCGCTGGAGTGTTCGGGTTCGTCGTCGGTCGACTCCATATATACCTTCAGGAAACCGTCGAAGCGTACCTGCTCGCCTTGGCAGATGAAACGCTCCTCATGTTGGGTGATGTTGATTTCCACAATGGTCTTTTCCAACTCGGCATCAGCCATCTGCGAGGCGATGGTGCGCTTCCATATCAGTTCGTAGAGGCGCCGCTGTGCTGCATCGGCATTGATGGAGACATTCTCCATATAGGTGGGGCGGATAGCTTCGTGAGCCTCCTGCGCGCCCTTGGTCTTGGTCTGGTAGCGGCGGGTCTTCACATAGTTCTCACCGTAGAGCTTGGTGATTTCCTTCTTGGCCATATCCAGTGCCAGATCACTGAGGTTGACGCTGTCGGTACGCATGTAGGTGATAAATCCACTCTCATACAGCTGTTGTGCAATCTGCATTGTGCGGGCAACACTGAATCCCAGTTTGCGGCTTGCTTCCTGCTGCAGGGTAGAGGTGGTGAATGGTGGGGCAGGACTGCGCTTAGCAGGTTTGGTGTCGATGGTCTCTACTTTGTAGTTGCACCCAATGAGGCTCTTAATAAACGCCTCTGCTTCCTCGGCAGTGTCGAAACGACGGCTCAGCTCTGCCATCACCTGCATCTTGCCACTGGCGGGATGGAACTGGGCAGTGACCCGGAAGTAGGCCTGGCTCTTGAAGTTCTTTATCTCATCTTCGCGCTCCACAATCAGTCTTACTGCCACGCTTTGTACGCGACCGGCGCTGAGGGCAGGCTTGATCTTCGACCACAGAATGGGGCTGATTTCATATCCCACCAGTCGGTCTAGCACACGACGTGCCTGCTGGGCATCTACTAGGTCCATGTCTACTCCGCGGGGATTCTTGATAGCATTGAGAATGGCATTCTTGGTTATCTCGTTAAACACAATTCTCTTCGTCTTCTGCGGGTCGAGCTTCAGTGTCTCCTGCAAGTGCCATGCGATGGCCTCTCCTTCGCGGTCCTCATCAGATGCCAGCCACACCACGTCGGCTTCTTTCACTGCTTTTTTCAGCTCGGCTACCAACTTGTGCTTCTCTTCGGTAATTTGGTACTCGGGCTCGTACTGGTTCTCGATGTCGATACTCATCTCTTTTTTTGCCAAATCGCGGATATGTCCGTTGCTTGATTTGACCACATAGTCCTCCCCAAGAAACTTCTCAATGGTTTTTGCCTTGGCGGGCGACTCAACAATCACTAGGTTCTTCATAGGCTTTGCCTCTGTATTTCCTTATTATATATTATTTATTGTACACGTGAATTGATTTGCAAAATAACACATTTTTTCCGACATAACAAGGAAATTAAAAATTGAAAATTGAAAATTGAAAAATATCTGAGTGCATCAACCAATTTATATAACAAGTTAATAGATTGAAAGTGAAAGTAAAAAACGACAATCATTCAAGCAGGGTAGTTGGTTTCATTTTATTCAGTTTTCAATTTTCAACTTTCAATAAGATTTTCAATTTTCAATTTTCAATTTTCAATTTTACCACGATATTCCGCGCTTCACCAGCCAGGTTTGGGCATCCTTGTCTCCCAGTCGGGCGGCCTTTTTGTAGGCCGACTGCTGCTTGCGCTCCCCCTTTTTCTGTTTGCCGTAGAGCTCGGCGAGGTACATGTAGGTCTCGGGGTCGGTGGTGCAGATGTTGGTCGAGCGGATGAAACTCTGTATGGCTTTGTCGTACTGCCCCCAATCGATATAGGCCTTGCCGATATACTTATACGCTGCGGCATCGTTGGGGCGGATGCTCAAGGCTCGTTTGTGGAATGCGATAGCCTGGTCGAAGTGGCCTTGGCTGCAGAGCAACGTGCCTATGCGGTTGAGGGTGGGGGTGTGCAGGCTGTCATATTCTAGAATCTGCTTGTAGCATTGCATGGCCTTGTCGTCGGCGTTTTTCATGCGGTAGGCTTGTGCTAGGGCAGTGTAGAGTCGTATGTTGCGAGGATTGCGGCGCAAACCCTCTTTCAGCAACTTGATGGCCATATCCTGGCTATTGCGCAGGCAGTAAAGTGATCCGAGGTTGTAATAGGCATCTGCTAGGGTGCTGTCCAGCTGGATGGCTTTCTTGAAGTGCCTCATGGCCTCGGGGTGGTTGCCTTTGCGGTACTGAATATATCCCATCACATTTTCCCCCCGCGCGAATTTGGGGTTACTCCGCAGGGCACGGTTGGCCCAGGCGATGGCACTGATGTGCTGGTCGCGCTCAGTCTCCACATATGCCATCATCGACTTTGCCAGTGCCGAGGCGGTGTCCATCTCTATAGCGCGCTGGGCGCAATGGCTCGCGCTGTCTAGCAGGCGCATCTGTATCAAGCAGAAAGCTTGGTGGGCAAGAGCGTCGGAGGTGTTGCTTTGGTTGAGTAGGATTACCGCTTCGTCGAAATATTCCTTCTGCTCCATCAGTATGCCCAGCAGACGCTGGGTTTCGCCGGTGGGGTCGCCTTCGGCGCTCTCCAAGGCTTGACGGTAATAGCGCTCGGCCAGTTCGGTCAGCCCTATCTTCTCGGCTTTGATGCCCTTCTCCCTAAGCTGGGCAGGGGTGAGGGGGCCTTCCTCCTCCTGTGCCACAGCGGTGGTCGCCAGCGCCACGGCCAGCATACAAATTGCAAGTACTTTTTTCACCATAGCTCCATAATAACGCCGACTGAATAAAAATATTGCCTCGCCACCATCTTAGGGCAAAAAAAGCCTCTTCAACCCATCTCTCGTGAGTTAACGTTTGAATCCATCCAATTTCATCTCATGGTGTTATTATGCCCCCTACGCCTACTGCTTTCTACTACATTGCTCTGGTTTGTATGGTTTTTCGCTTTGGAGAATGAAGATGAAGTAGTGAACGAATGAATATAGATTGGTCAAGAGGTATAGGCGGTGAGAAGGCACCATGGGTCAAAGAGGAGCCTTGCGTGGAATTGAGGATTAAGGGGAAGTAAAGGGTAAGTAAGAGCAGAAAAAGGCATTAGTGACATTGGAAAGTAAAAGGTGAAAACTAAAAACTAAAAAGTAGGCTGCCGCACCTTTTAGTTTTTACTTTTAGTTTAGGCAACCTCTAAAAATAGCCCGTCAGGGCTTTTCGTTCAATAGAAACGCGTTGATTAACAATATTTATTTCCCGTAGGATTAAGGAAGTCCAGTGGACTTACGTCCGTTTAAGCCTATTTTTGGAACCTACCTTTAATACGGTCACTATTCACTATAGGTGGGTTCTATTTAGATGGGTTCTATTAATGCGTTCTCAATGTCGCGTCTCTACGAGACGCAGTTCGGTTACATCTTGACTATCACCGCACTGCGCCTTACGGCTTGTACGGTGTTATTAATGGTCACACCTCCGAGGTGATTTATAGAAGTCCCCTTTATTTGTTTTCATTGTCGCGTCCTTTCGGGACGCGGTTTCCTGATGTCTGAGTGTCACGGCACTGCACCTTCGGCTTGTACCGTGTTACTAATAGTCTCACCCCTTCGGGGTGATTTATGGATGTCCCCTATATCACTATTTTTCAAACATTGATTTCGTCGGCAGGAGTGTCTCAAAGGCTGCTACAATCGCTTTTGTGCAGTTCTCGAAATCAGCGTTTTTCTGGGTGTCATTCAGACAAATTTGTGGTATCAGCCCACCCTTGACAATATCGCATATCTTATTCGTAGTGTTGGGACTGATTTGGATATCCTGCCCGAGACGGTCTTTATGGGTCGGGTAGAAACTCCCCTTCGCATGATTCCATGCACATAGTAGCCAAGGATTTATCCCGTCGTCGCTTCGGAACTTTTGCAACGAAACATGCTCTAATATATCAGGATGCATATCCCATATTTCTTGAAGAGTCGATTTCAGATGAGGTAATGACAAATGGCCATAGGTACTCATAGGTAGTGTATGGTTAGCTAAATAACATAAGGTGGGTTCTATTAATTCGTTTTCAATGTCGCGTCTCCACGAGACGCAGTTTGGTTACATTCTGACTATCACCGCACTACGCCTTACAGCTTGTACGGTGTTATTGATGGTCACACCTCTTCGAGGTGATTTATAGAAGTTACATTAAAAGAATGAGATGCGGAATGTGTCGCACATTCCGCATCCCGATACAGGTAATGTGCCTATTGGTTTATTTTTGACAGTATCAACAGCACAATAAAGGCTACTATCACGGCGCAGATGCCCACAGTAATCAAGATTTTTTTCTTGTTTTTTGGGAACCCGTTGCGGGCGGTGACAGTGCCACTATTGCCGTTGACAAGGAAGGCATATCGCTTGTTCTTGAATGAAATGCTACCTGTCCAGAAAGGTAAGGCAGTGAGAGTTGATTTTTCGCTTACGAACACTAAATCCTCTTTCAGCACTTTCTTCACTCCTGAGTCGGAGATGTTGTTGATAGCCTTCTGCTGTAGGTCGCGCGATACCATTGCATGTGCGCTCAGCTGGCTTTCGGAGCTGTTGCAGGTATAGAGTTCGTAAATTTCATCTTTAGAGGGGGAGAAAGATTGTTTTACCGTGCCACTTTTGACGTAGGTGTTATTTTTTTCGGGCATGATTTTGGAGGCAGCGACAAAGTAGGTGTTTTCCGGACAGGATACTTCTGTCTTCTTTACCTCTTTTTTCACCTCGCTCTTGGTCTTGCCGTCCTTGTCAGTGGTGTTGACCGTGTTTGCAATTTCCACCTCGTAAGTGCCGTGGCTTTGGATAGTCCATTCCCAGTAGGGAATATACAGGCGGCGAAGTCCGAGGTCGGCAGCATCCACCTCTTGGCGAAACTTGGGGTCGGCAAAGGATTTCTTTTTGAGGAATTTTTTGATATTCTCAAAGGCTTCGTCGGCCACCAGTTTGAATGGCACCACTTCGTCAGGACGCTGTATGATGGCTTCTTTTACATTGCTCTCACTCAAGGTGGCACCGCAGTTGGGACACTCGGACGGCATACTGCCGCAGTAGTAGAATGTGGAACCACATTTGCAGCGGACTGTGTTCATGGTGGTGGTGCGCTGCTTGTCCACCAACTGACCGTTGAGGGCAGTGTAGACACTATTGTCCTCGTCCACCTTGATGATGGGCGATTCCATGTGGTTGTCGCGGCGGAAAGCATTGGGGTCTATGGAGTGGGTGGCAGCCGGGATGGTGATGTTCTCCAAATCCTTGCAGCCAAAGAAGGCATTTCGTGCTATAGTGACAACATGCGAACCTATAATCAGCTGCCGCAGGTTTGTGTAGTTAGAGAAAGCGTTCTCGCCTATAGTTTCAATGTTCAAGAGATCCTTGTACATGTTCATGTCCAGAAGGTTGGGGCCGTCACTGATGCTGACGAGGGTGGAGCCGCTGCATCTCACCTTCATGTTGCCTGAGCTTTGCGCCACTGCCCATATCGGGATTACGTCGAGTCCCTCTTCTGGCATGGAGAGTACAAGAGTGCCGTTGCCTGCGGGCAGGGTTTTGCCGTTCACCTTCCAGTGCGACAGGACATGCTGGCTATCGGGTTGTGCCATCAGGGTTATCACGTCGCCCACCTGCCTGTCGCCCGAACCGATTATTTCGTTGCCGCACTTGACGGTCATCAAGCCACCACTGTCGGTGCTGAGCGTGAGCCTCGCGGTTTTGATGGTATTCATCCAATGTGCCGACGGGTCGGGATTAGGGCAGGCGGGAAGCCACTTGCACACGTATGCCATAGACATGACCCGTCCGTCCTCGATGAGTGTGCCCGAATCGGTCCTGAGGTTGCGTACGAGAACCAGGGCGGCTATATAGGCCGGGAAGCGGCCGGCACTGCCGTTGTGCCCGTCGTAGGCCAGGGCTGCCATTTGCGAGTCGGCAGGATAGCGCCAGTATCTGGAATTAAACAGCTTGGGTTCGAACCAGTTGCGTTCCAGCTTCACCGAGCGATATTCAAATTTCACACCTTCTTGGACATCCCCACTGAGCGGTGGGAATGCTTTTTTAATCTCCTCGGGGGCACTTTTTATCAGCGAGAGGACTTCATCTTTGCTGAGGGTGATGGTGTCCCAGTCCTGCCTCATAATGTCGGCAGGGAAGATGTAGGTGGGAGCATACTCAATCAGTTCTAAACTTGTGTCTAACTTTGTGTCGGGGTTGTATTTGGACTTCAATCCTTGCCACACATAGGAAGGGTTGTTTTCTGTGACTCGGTCGATAACCAGCTCCATGGCCTTTTCATATTCATACTGGGCCATTTCTTTCTTCAGGTCATTCCTTTCCTTTTGGGCGGCTATCATGCCCGCAGGGTCGTCGCCTGCGGCATCGATGCTGGCTATGCTCTCTTGGACTATGAAGTACTGATCGCGCAGCTCAAGATAGCGGGCATAACGCTCGTTGGGTATCGGAAAGCCATCCGGGTCGGTGATGTAGAGTGCCTCGTTGGCCTTTTTCAGGTCGGCCTCATCGGTCTGGTTGCCGGCGAGGGCCACTTCGGCAATTTTCAACACTTCGCCATATACATTCCACAGCACCTCTTCGGTGTTGAAGTTGTCGTATAGGATTCCCCGCACGGGATGGTTCACCATGCGCGACAGTTCCGACATGGTGGATATTGTACCACCCATCTCCTCTGCGGTCTCCTTAAGCATCATGCTCAACTGGCTTGGGGTGAACACATACGGAGCCTCCTTCGGGAAGCTGAGAAAGGTCTCAGCTCCCGGGGAGGTTTGGAATATCTGATTAAGTCTGGCACTTATGGCCAAGCGTATCTTAGCATCCATAACGCAGTGTGTTTAGAGATTATATCCACTCTGTGATACTGGTCAGCGGATTGGGGCTCTTGCCGAGCACATGGCAGCGGTAGCCTATAATCTGCATGCCGTCGATGGTAATCTTCGAACCTATCTGTTTGGTGGTTTTATTGTTCGTCCTCTCGTTGTTGGAACTCGTATAGTTGTAGCCACCTTTGGCCTTGACAAAGCCCCAGCCAGCAGACACCGAGCCGCTGTGGTCGAGTTTATTGTATTTGTCGAGAAAATCTCTGGCATCTGAGCTGCTGTTGAATTGAAGTGTCAAATCACGGATGAAGATGATGGAGGTGGGGTAGGCGGGCATCATGCCTTTGTAGTCGGGTGCGCCAGAGCTGAGTATCTCGACATCCTCACCGTTCTCGTTGGTGTTGCCTGGTTTGAACCTCCAAAAGCGGCTGTTGAGGAACGAGGGTTTGAACCATGGGCGGACAATGTTGACTTGGCAAATCTCAAACTCCATTTTAAAGTTCTTCATGTTGATCCTGACCGTCTCTTGGTTTTCGCTATGTTTCTCGTCTACATGAGCCTTTGCTTTGACAAAGCCGACTCTTGCCGATGCGTCAACATTCAGGCCGCTGTTCTTTCCCGACATTTCGTTCTCGCGGTTATAGTCACTGCGAGTGAACGACATCTTCATCCAACTGCGCGCTTTAGCGAAATTCATCGGGCTTAGGGTGGTATAGAGAAACTCCATGCCTGAGCCTATGCTGGTCATATAGGCCTTATCTAGTAGTCGGCGGTATTCCTCTTTCATCATCACAGTGCTGCCGGACTCAACTTGGTCGATAGTGGCGGCCATGTTTTCATAGATTCTCTTATAGCCGACCGTCAACCAAGCATTCATGGCAGCATCGACCCTGTTTTGCAGTATCTTGGCCGTTGTGGCGAAACGGTGCATAGTCACTGGGTCGTTTCCGCCCATGGCTTCAGCCTGCAGCTCTTTCAATTCCAAAGCAGCATCTTCGTATTCCTGCATCTTTTCGATGTACTGGGTCACCAGCCGGGTGGGGGTGGTCATCTCCTCTTCGGGCAGTCCGGCTGCGGCGGGTGGCATCTTTACCACCTGTTCCAGCTTGCCACGATACTCGTCCACCAACTTCTGCGTCGCCTCGTCTATTACCTCTTTTTTCACTTGGCTTCTTTCCAGTGCATACTTGTAGACATCCGACAGGCCTCCATCGTTCTCAAGTATGGACAACTTGTTGCCGCCTTCTTTCTGCCAGCCCGACACATCGGGGATAAAGTCGACCAAACGCGACAAGCTCTCGGCCTGCAGATATAGGTTGAAGGTCTTGTCGGCGCGGATAGAGTTGATCTCTTCTTCCGAAAGTTCGAGGTTGACAAAGTCGCTCGCGTTGCCAGCATTCTCACCTCCCTCACTTTCAGCTCCCTCTTTCTTTGCCTCCTCGACAGCCCTTTTGGCCGCTTGTTGCAATATGGCTTGTGCTTTGGTGGCAGCTTCCATGTGCTCGATTTTCATCTTGTCGAGACGCATCGTGCCACGCAATCCCTCTGACACAAAGGTAAAGTCGTCGGGCGTTACCGCTATGCCCGGGGTGGCCCAGCAGAAGAAGTTGTCTTCCGACCTTGCCGAGGCCTCACCTCCACTGACAATCATGTTGTAGATTCTACCTTGCAGTGAGGTCATGATGTCTGCAAAATCTACAATTTCGGCTGAGTAATCACGGATTTCCTCAATAGGATCAGTGTTTGTCTCATTCTTGTTCTCTTCCATGGTATGATTTATTTTAGGTTTATAAATGAATTTGTTTTACGGGTGCAAAATTATGAAAATAAAACAAAAAAAACAATTGAAATTTTTAGAATACATGCTAATGTGTTGGTAATTATATTTTTATATTATTTTATTTAACATTTCAGATTGCTATTCAGGCTTTTATTTTTCTTAAATAGGTTATTGACGAAGAGCATTTTATTTGGCACATCCGACAAACGGATAAGTGATGTTGAAGTCTCTTTTATCCCGTTTTAGATGCATCTTCCCTCTACTTTAGGAGTGAATGCTGGAGCGAACCTACAGCGAACCTTCTCTTGACCCACCCTGGCAGGGAAGTCATCTATTATCTTATGGCAACCTCTAAAAATAGCCCATCAGGGCTTTTCGTTCAATAGAAACAATATTTATTTCCCGTAGGATTAAGGAAGTCCAGTGGACTTACGTCCGTTTAAGCCTATTTTTGGAACCTACCTTATGTGAGTGTCGTAAGACGACTAGGGTGACAGATAAAACTAGGGTTGCGGAAGTTTATGATTATGACTTCTGCAACCCTGAGGAAGTTACTTGCCTATACTTTTGCAAAGTGGGTTGCTTACACATGGAAAAAAGTTGTTGCCATGCGTAAGTGCCCGGGGAGGTCTATTGAAAGCCCTTTTCGATGGCTACCAACCAGAGTCCCATCCACTGTCACCGAAAAGGGTGTTGTTTTCGGTCCAGTTTTCTTGGTTCTGGTTATTGTAATCGTGTATTAATAGGTCGTTATGTGAGAGGCGTAAATCGCCCGACGACCCCCCGAGACCTATTTCAATTTGGAAAGTCACTACTTTCACGACGGGTGCTGTATATTGTTTATTCTCTTTCATGGCTTAGTTGATTTGAATGGTTGGGAGGGAATACATGTAGTTGCGCTCAATTTCCTGGGCGGTGGTGAGACTTCTGGTCTTTGTGAAGAGCACAGAGCCGTCGGCGGCATAGCCTATGAAGATGAACCCAAAACTATTTTATTTTAACCCCAATTGGTCGTTTGGCCGACATCTCAATCCATCTCACTTAATTTTAGGTCTGTTTATGACATCTCAGTATTTCTTCCAGCATCTTGTCGAAGAGTGAGGGGGTGTGGAAGGGGAGGTGGTAACAGGGAATAATGGGGAATGGGAAAGAAAAACGCCCCGACGGGTCGGGGCGTTAGTGTTGTTATTAATCCTAAAAATCAAAGAGATGGCATTATATGACAAAAGATTTCTTACCTCTGATTTTCATTTGCAAAAGTACTACCTTTTGCGGAGGTGGATAATAACGATTGTCGGCGATTTTTAGGATGGCGGTAGCTAGTTGTAGGGATTATACCATCTGTTCGATGTTCCAGACGAAGGCGCGGATGCCTACTTCCTCGTTGCGCTTGTCGAGTTTGCGGACGGAGAGGAGGAGCTCGTCGACACGGTCGTCGGGGACGACGGTGAGGAGGGCGTTGTTCATCTCGGGCCAGGTGTGGGTGCCGCGGTGGGGGTCGCCGGTGGCGTTGCCACGGCCTTGTACGTTTTCCCAGAAGGTGAAGCCACGGATGCCAAGGGTGTCGAGCATGTATTCGACACGCTCGGTGCTGGCTTGGTTGTATACTATAAAGACTGATTTCATGGTTAGAATTAAAATTATAATATTAAAAAGTGTGTTTTTGTGACCTGTGACCAGTGATCTGTGAAACGAGCGCTATCGTGTCACTATTCACTGGTCACTATATCACAGTTCACAATTCACAGTTCACTAGTTTTCATCTTCATTTAAATTAATGTTCATGAAAACAAATTTGTTTTTGTCGCGGTTGCCAATTATCTTTTCGCGGATGCGCTCCATGCCGCCGTAGAGGACGGGGACAATGATAAGGGTGACAAAGGTGGAGACGGTGAGACCGCCGATGACGACGAGTCCCATGGTGGTCCACATTTCAGAGCCTTCGGAGTTGGAGGTGGCCATGGGTATCATACCGAGGATGGTGGTGAAGGCAGTCATGAGCACAGGACGTAGACGGCTCTGGCCGCTGAGTGCGATGGCTTCGCCAAGCTGCAGACCACGCTCGCGCATGAGGTTGATGTAGTCGACCAGCACGATACCATTCTTGACGACGATACCGATGAGGAGCACGAGACCGAGGAGGCCTATCATGTCGATGTTGTTGCCAGTGATGAACATCATAAGCGAGACACCGCTGATGGCGAAGGGGATGGAGAACATGATGATGAGCGGCTTGGAGAAGCTCTCGAACTGGGAGGCCATGACGATGTAGACGAGCATGAGGATGAGTGCGGCAAGCATCATCATGTCGCGCGTGGAGTCTTGCTGGTCTTTGTAGTTACCGGCGAGGGCGACATGTATCTCGGCGGGTATGTTCATCTGGTCGAGTTCGTGCTGCACGCCCATGGCGAGTTCCTGCAGGGAGGTCTTGTAGGGCATGACGGTGAGGGTGAGGTAGCGCTGGCGGTTTTTGCGCTCGATGGTGGGCGGGCACCAGTATTCCTCAATCGTGCCCAGCTCTTCGAGCTTGACTATCTTGCCAGTGCTGGTGGGTATGGAGAGCTGCTCGATGTCGGAGATGGCGTCGCGGTATTCCTCGCGCAGGCGTACCATGATATTGTATTCTTCGCCGTCCTCCTTAAGATAGCCAGCCAGCATGCCGTTGACACGGTTGCGGACGTAGAGGGCCACGGTGCTCTCGTTGAGGCCTTGGCGGGCGAGTTTCTCCTTGTCGAGGGTTATCTTGAGCTCGGCACGATCCTCATCGCGCGAGACTTTGGTGTCGCGGGCACCGCGGACATTCTCTTCCACACGACGTTTGAGCTCGTTGGTGAAAGCGGTGGTTTGGTCGAAGTCGTAGCCATAGATTTCGACGGAGAGGGAGTTATTGGAGCCACCGCCCATGCCACCGCCCTGGTTGACCTGATAGTTGACCAGCTCGGGATATTCGGCGAAGCAGCGGCGCAGGTCTTCCTGCATCTCGAAGATGGTGCGCTTGCGCTCGTACTTCTTGGTGCAGCGGATGGTCATGGATATCTTGTTGTTGGTGGTGCTGTTGAAGAGGGCTGCCATGCCGGCATCGTCGTTGGAGCCTGCGGAGGTGGAGACGACGATGACATCGTCGCCAAGGAGGCGGTAGATGTCGTCTTCCATGCGGCGTGCGGTCTTGAGGGTCTCTTCGATGCGTGTGCCGCGCTGTAGCTCGGCACTGATGCTTATACGGCCGTTATCTTGTTCTTTCATAAAGTCCATGCCAATCTTGCCTGTGATGAAGGGCAGGAGTGTGACAACGAAGAAGATGGCAGCGATGATAACGGTGAGAATCTTGTGGCGCAAACACCAGCGGAGCAGGTTGGCGTAGGCTGCATCGATAGCATTGAATGCACGGCCTATGGTCTTGTCGAAGGAGAGTTTCTTGGCGGCTTGTTTGCGCTCTGCCTCTTCGCGGGCTTCCTTGGTCAGGAAGAAGGGCTTCTCCTTGAGCAGCTTGCTGCTGAGCATGGGAATGAGGGAGATGGCGGCAGTGGTGGAGACACAGACGACGATGGTGACAATCCAGCCGAGCTCTTTCATGAAGATGCCCATCATGCCGGGCAGCATGGTGAGCGGCACGAATACCGCCACAAGCACCAGCGTGGTGGCAATGACCGAGGTCCACACCTCGTTGGTGGCGCAGATGGCTGCCTCGCGTGGCGATTCGCCGCGTTCGATATGTTTGGTGATGTTTTCGAGCACCACAATGGCGTCGTCGACCACCATACCGATGGCGACGGTGAGCGAGGCGAGGGATATGATATTGAGCGAACTGTCGGCCAGCAATAGGTAGATGAACGAGGTGACCAGCGAGATGGGGATGGTGAGGGCAATGATGAGGGTAGAACGCCAGTTGCCCAAGAAGATGAGCACCACGAGGATGACGAAGAGAAGGGCGTAGAAGATGGATTCGGTGAGGCCATTGATGGCGTTGACGATTTCCTCAGATCCGTCACGTATATTGGTCATCTTGATATCGGGGGGCAGCGTCTTCATGATCTGCTCCATCTCGGCACGCACCTCGCGGGCGATGGCCACGGTGTTGGCACCAGTCTGCTTGGTGATGATGAGTCGGGCACCGTCGCGTCCGTTGATTTTCTCGTCGAGCGAGAGGTCCTTGATGGTGTCGCGGACGGTGGCAAGGTCGCGCACGAAGACTTGCTTGCCGGTGTAGGTGGTGGTGACCACGATGTCGGCAATCTCGGAACTTTCGACATACTCACCTTTGACGCGCATTTGGTACTGCTCCTTGCCCATCTTGACGGTGCCAGAGGCAAGGTCGAGGTTGTTGGCAGAGATTGCGTTGCCGACGAGCTCGAGGGGTATGCCGTAGGCGTCGAGTTGCTTGGGGTCGAGGTCGATGTAGACGTAGCGTTCGGGGGCACCGCTGACGGTGATGTTGCCGATGCCGTCCACACGGTTGAGGACGTTGACCACGTTGTCCTCCAGTATGCGGTCAAGGCCCGAGTAGCTCTCTTCGGCGGTGAAGCCGTAGACCATGATGGGCATGGCACTAGAGTTGAGCTTCAGAATCATAGGACGCGACACGCCGTCGGGCAGATTGTCGTATAGGAGGTCGACGTAGGAGCGGATGTCGTTGAGTGCCTCGTCGATATTGGAACCCCATTCAAACTCGAGGCTCACCACTGAGATGTTGTCCTTTGAAGTGGAAGTGATGTTCTTAAGTCCGTCGACGCTGTTGAGCGAGTTCTCGACCAGTTTGGTGATATTGGTCTCAATCTCGCTGGCGTTGGCACCTGCATAGGTGGTCATCACCGTGACGTAGGGCGGGTCCATCTCAGGCATCTGGTCGATAGGCAGACGGCTGAGGGAGAAAAGTCCCAGCACAATGACCGCCACGAATATCAAACCCGTAGTGATAGGCTTGTTGATTGCTGTCTTGTATATAGCCATGTTGAAAATTGAAAATTGAAAATTGAAAATTGAAATTTTTATTCCTATTTTTCTCTTTTCTGGTTAATTGTATTTTGTTTCTTATTCTTGATGATTGAGGTGAGGAGTGCAATGAGTTCTTTTACATCATTGTTCATTGATGAATACTCTTTCTCTTCGATGATGTTTGATAGGGAAAGGACTTCAAGCCAGTATTGTGTCTCGTCAGCCTCTTTTAGGGCAATTGAAAGCTTGTGCACATAATCCGAATCGCTCTCGGCATTTTTACTTTCGCGGATATTGGCACCTATGCTAGTACCGCTACGCAAAATTTGTTTACTGATGACAAATTCCTTTTTCTGGTCGCATAGGAAATTGTAGAAGTTTACAGTGCGGACAGCGAAACTAAGGCTTTTGTCATGTAAAGTGTTACCTACCATTGTTCGGACATTTTTCAATTTTCACTTTTCAATTTTCACCTTTAACTATTTCAAGTTTTGCTCCTTCCACTAGGCGGGCTTGGCCGGTGACGACAAGTTGGTCGCCTTCTTTCAGCTCGCCAGGGGTGACGGGGATGATTTCAATGCGGTCGTCAAAACGCTGTCCAAGAGTCACTGCCACACGATGTGCCGTTCCCTCCTGGTTGGTAAATACGTAGCGGTCGTTGCTGCCAGTGAGCTTCAGGACGCTCTGGTAGGGCACCACGATGGCGTCAATTTCACCCAGCGAGACGGTGGTACGCACAAACATACCGGGGCGGATCTTTTCGCCTGAATTAGGGATGTTGAGTTTGGCTTGGAAGGTGTGGCTGGTGGGGTCGATGGTAGGATAGACGATCTCAATAGTGGCGGGGAAGCTCTTGTCGGGATAGATATCACTGTATACGTCCACCTTCATACCCTGTTTCACCAAGGGGAAGTAGGTTTCAGGGATATTGATGATGGCCTTGAGTCGGCTGATTTGGGTCAGTGTGAGGATGGGGGCTCCGGTGTACATCTCGCCGTCCTCGTAGTTCTTGGCGCTGATGACACCTGCGAATTGTGCCTTGACAAAGGTATTCTCATTTTGGAAACGCTCGGTCTCAACCAGTTGGTCGTAGCCAGCCTTGGTTTGGTCGTAGACCTGCTCGCTCACACTTCCCGAGGCTTTGAGGGCGGTGATGCGGTCAAGTTCGGTCTTGGTGCTATTGAGGTTGATACGGGTTGTATTGAGTTGGGTCTGGTCCATGCGTACCAGCATGCTTCCCTTCTGTACACGGCTGCCCACTTGCACGTAGATGTGCTCGATATGGCCAGTGATGCTGGGCGAGATGTTCATGGTCTCATATCCCTCGAGCGTGGTCGACAGCTCAAGTTGTTTGGCTATGCGCTCTTTTTCTAGGGTCTGCACCTTTACTTTTTCTGTTTCTTTCTTAGTAGTGGTGGCTTGGTGTTCTTCCTTCTTGCCACCGCAGGCGGCTACGAGGGTCATAGCCATTAGCAGGACGAAGATTCTTGAAATGCGATTCATATCTATTGTATATTTCTGATGTTTGAATTAAGTGATTCTATTATTTTTGTTCGATGGCACTGCCTAACAGGTTCTCAAGTGCCACCTGTGCCTGCACAACGCTAAGCACTGCTTGAATATAGTTGCTTTGGGCGGTGATAATGTCGGTGCTGGCGTTGGTTACCTCTAGGTTGCTGGCATGTCCGTAGGTGTATTTCTCAGTGACATTGCGGAACACACGGCGGGTGACATCGAGGTTTTGTCGCTGTATCTGGTAGCCCTCGATGGCCGACACAAGGTCGTAGCGCAGCTGGTTGTACTGCACCTTCAGCCCGTCTTCGGCCTGCTTTTTGCTGTTGAGGGTCTCCTGCAGATCAATCTTGGCACCCTTGATTTTAGCCATGCGTGTGCCGCTCTGGAACAGAGGCAGGCTTACATTGGCACCAATCATGTTGGGCGGGGTCATGTTGAATCCCGCATCCTTGCCAAAGTAGGTTTTGTCGCTGTATTGATAGTAGGCCGAGATGGTGGGGGTGAAATCCATCCATGCCATAGCCACCTGTTTGCGGGAGAGAATTTCGTTCTGTTGCAGCAACTGATAGTCGAAGTTGTCTTCGATATGGAAGTCGCCCATGGTCAGCTGTGCGGCATAGTCGATATCGAGGACTTTCTCGAGTGGCGTGGTGAGCACTATTTTGGAGTCCACGTCGGCTCCCAGCATCAGCACCAGCGAGTTGTAGAGCATCTTCAGTGTTCGTTTGGTGGAGTTGATGCTGTTTTGCATCGATGCCACCTGCACGTTCAACTTGTCGGCAGTGATTTGCTCCGAGGCACCGGCCTGCACGCTTGCCTCGGTGGTGGCAAGCAACTGTTGCATGTTCATCAGGGTGGTGTCGAGCAGTTTCACCGTCTGCTCCATGATGAGGATGGAGGTGTAGGTGGTTTTGATGTTGGTGCGAGTGGAGAACTCCGACTGTTGGTGCGAGATGTTGGCCATCTCAATGGCGATGTTGTTCAGCATCGTGCCGACAATCTGCGCGCCCGTCAGTGCTATCGATGCGGTGATGCTGAAGGTTCCGCTAGGGTTCATCGGGATGCTGGTCGAGGTCTCTTCCGTCCCTCCGCTCGAGGGAAAGGAGATGGGGAACGTGGTGCCACCAATGGTGATGGAGTCGGGCATCATCGAACCCATGGAACTCCGTCCGCCGAAGTTCATCTCGTAGCCACACATGTTTTGGTAGTCAAAGCCTGCCTTCACTTGCGGCAACATGGTCGACAAGGTCTGCCAGCGCGATGCCTCGGCCTTCTTAATGTTTAGTGCCGCGTTTTGCAAGGCATAATTGTGTTCGACAGCATACTGCTGTGCCTCCTCGAGCGATAGACGCATGACGGTCGACTGGGCGTGAGCCGTCACCCCGATAAGGCTGCTGAACACAAGTGTCAGAATGAATTTTGTGGTTTTCATGTATGTTATATCGTTTATTTACTCAATTGTTTAACTTTTAACGATGCCTCAGATTTAATTCTGAATTCTTAATTTTTAATTTTTAATTCTTAATTATTTTGAAGTATTTCCTTGATGTGCGACTCTTGTTCGTCGTAGCGCTTGATTGCCTCTACCGAGAGCAGTCCCCGCACATAGGTATAGCCTGCCTCGCAGAACATATTGATAGCATTGGGCTTGGCATTGTTGTAGTTGAAGTGTTGGATGATTTCCGTAAGGGACTGAACGGCTATGTCTACGTCTACCTGCGGGCGTAAGTCGCCTTGTTCCTTGGCTTCTTGTAGTGTTTGATACATGTGTGAGGCATGTATGGGAGCATCTTTTGGGAAAAGACGTGAGTAGATGTCAGGATAGTAGTCGCGGGTGTCGTTCAACAAGGTGGCCAGCTGGGCATTGTACACCGACAGGTATTTGTATATGTGCAATACCATCAGAATAGGTGAGCTGCATTGCGTCTTAAAAAGGCAGATGGTCTCGCCAATCTTTCCCTTCATCTGCTCAAAACAGGCCATCAGCAAGTCCTCTTTCTTCTCGAAATACTCATAGAGCGTCCGCTTCGAAATGTGCAACTCACCAGCCACATCGTCCATCGTAATACGACGGCATCCGTGGGCAATAAACTGCTCAGTAGCCGAATCTATAATTTTCCTGCGTACCTCATCTGATGCCATAAGTTTATATATTTATGCATTTTACAACGATATTTCGCACCTTTAACTGGCACGAAAAACGCTGCAAAGATACAATAAAACTTTGGAAACTCAGATAGTTTTCTTGGTTTTATTTGTAAATAATCCTAACGGCGGGTAGACTTGGTACGTTCTGGAATGGGGGTGATATTAGTTTTTGCCACCTTGATGCGTGTGCCGGGGGCCACCTCCAGTACCGCCTGCGTGGCATCGGTGCTGACAATGGTGGCATGAATACCACCCGTAGTCATAATACGGTCGCCCGCCTTCAGACCGTCGCGATAGGCAGCCTCTTTCTTGGCTTGTTCGCTCTGTGGGCGAATCATAAAAAAGTAGAACACAGCGATCATCGCCACAAACATTATGGCGGTCTTCCATCCGGTGGAAATGTCTAGTAATATCATAAGGTGTTAGTCAATTATTATTTTGATACAATATTTTTGGCAACAAGCCGTTAATCCAATGCATCAATAACGCAAGTGATGGTAAAATATTGTGAACTTTTTTATTCTTTTTTCAAGATAGGCACCTTCACTATCGGGGGAGGCTATGCAATGATTCCCTTGATGGAACAGGAACTGGTAGACCGTAGGCAGTGGTTGAGTCGCGAAGAGTTTCTCGACCAGTTGGCACTCTCCCAATCAATGCCCGGCGTATTGGCTGTCAACATGGCGACAGGATTGGGCTACCGTCTGCGCGGTTTTCGAGGTGCCCTCTCAGCCATTGTCGGCAATATCGCCATGCCCATACTTTTCATCCTATTGTTAGCAATGATTTTCCACCAATTTCGCGACAACGTCAATGTGGAGCATTTCTTCATGGGAGTGCGCCCTGCTGTAGTGGCTTTGATTGCCGCCCCCGTGTTTCGTCTGGCCCAATCGGCCAATATCCGACTTTCTACTTGCTGGATACCCATCCTTTCTGCAATACTCATCTGGCTCTTCGATGTCAGCCCCATCCTAATCATCTTGGCAACTATATTGCTTGGATTCCTTTATGGCCGCATCAAAATGAAAACTACCCAAAGCTAACGTTCCTATGGTCTTCTTGCAGTTATTCTGGACATTCTTGAAAATTGGGCTCTTTACCTTCGGTGGGGGGTATGCCATGATAGCATTGATTCAGAACGAAGTCACAGTCAACCATGCGTGGCTTACTTCACAGGAGTTCACTGATATTCTCGCCATCAGCCAGATGACCCCTGGCCCAGTAGGTATCAATACCGCTACCTATACCGGCTACACCGCAGTGCTCAATGCTGGCTATGGCTCTGGCATGGCTGCTCTTGGTGCTTTGATAGCATCCTCAGCCGTCATCTTGCTGCCTGTGGCACTGATGATTGCTGCCGTAATTCTCATCCGCAAGATGCAGGGCAACAAGGATGTGGAGAACATCTTCCGCTTCCTCCGCATGACGGTGGTGGGCCTAATAGCTGCTGCAGCTCTGCAATTGCTATCTGTCGACAGCTTTGGTGAGCCTGGCTGGTCACTTCAGTTTGTCCTCAGCGTCGTCATCTTCGTAGGAGTCTTCTTCCTCTCGTTAAAGCGTGTCAGTCCCATTTTTCTTATTCTTGGGGCAGGAGTTTTGGGACTCGTTGCCTATGCCTTCTGAATGCCTTCGGCTGACCTTTGTTCCTTGATTGCTTGTTATTCAGTCCTCTTTCGCTATTAAGAACGAAATACTGTTATATAATATTGGTATTAAGCATATTAAACACTCGTACGGACGTTTGAATCGCCGTAGGGAAGAGGGGTGGTAAACTTTGGGTATGGGGTATGGGAACCTGTGTTAGGTCAGTGAGTTAGCTCTTGGGCGGCGTGGCGGATATGGTCAAGTTGTCGCCAGAAGTCGGGGAAGGATTTGCTGACTTGTTCGGGGTTTTCAATTATCAATTCGGGAAAGAGTAGGGTGAGGACGCCGAACGACATGGCTATGCGGTGGTCTTCGTGGGTGTTGATGGGAGCACCGGGTGTGAGCTTCGCAGGGGCAAGGCGTACCTCGGTTGTGGTCTGGGTGATGGTGGCTCCCATCTTTTCTAGCTCGGTTTTGAGAGCGTTGATGCGGTCGGACTCTTTGATACGTAGGTTTTTAATTCCTCTAAGCCGGGCTTTCATGCCCAATGCAGCACAGGTTACCAGCACGGCAGGAAGCAGGTCGGGGCAGTCGATGAAATTATATTCGAAGGCGTCGGGATGCATACCGGAGGCAACAATAGTGATGGAGCGGGTGTTGGTACGGTAGGGAGAGCGCAACTCTTGGGTGGTGACGCCCAGTTGGGCAAAGAGGTCCTTGACCACGCGGTCGCCTTGGACCGACTGCGAGTAGGAGAGTCCCGGCATGCGTATTCTCAGACCGGGGACGAGGCAGGCGGCTGCATAGATGTATGAGGCTGAAGACCAGTCGGGTTCAATAGTCACTACCTGCTGGCGGTGCTGTAGGGTGGAGGGAAGGGCCTCTACGCGGTAGACACGGCGGTTGGGGGTGACAGAATTTTTGATGCCAGCCTGGGTGAGCAGTGCACGGGTCATCTCGATATAGGGACGTGAGGCGGCACGGTCGGTGAGAGTGAGGGTAAGGCCGTTGGGTAGGAGACACCCGATGAGCATCATGGCTGAGACATACTGGCTGCTCTCGTTGGGGTCGATTTCGGCCATGCGGTATTGAGGTATGTAGCCTGTGATGTTGAGGGGCAAATAGCCTTCGTTGTCGAGACATTGGATGTTACAGCCCATGCTGCGGAGACAGTTGATGAGGGGGAGCATCGGACGTTGTTTTAGGCGGTCGTCGCCTGTGAGTAGCCATTGCCCTGGGGTGATGGCTAGAAGCGCCAACATAAAGCGTGCCACTGAGCCGGCATTGTGACAGTAGAAGAGGTTGGAGGTGCCGTGACGTAGTTGCGCCAATAGGGCTGACATGAGTTGGGTGTCGTCGGCGTCAGAAAGATGGCGGAGCATGAAGGGCAAGCCTTTGTGTTGGCCACCACCACTCGACCTAGTACCCATAATGTGGTTGAGCACCAGCCAGCGGTTGCTGATGCTTTTAGATGCGGGCAGCTCTATATGAAGGTCGTTGGTCCTCATATTTCGATGCCGTATTCCTTGATTTTGCGATAGAGGGTACGCTCAGAAATGTGTAGTTCTTGAGCTGCCTGACCCCGCTTGCCCCCGTGCCTTTCGAGAGCCATGCGGATAGCTCGCTTTTCCCGTTCTTCCAGTGCCAAGGGCTCGTCCTCAACTACTTCTGAGTCTTGAAAAGTCTCTTCAGCAGGTTTGGGTGTATCGGTGGGAAGCACGGTCAGGGAGTTTTCTTGGGCGTGCTGGTGGGGTGTGTCGAGGTAGGGATAATTGTTGATGGTGGTATGGCTGGAAATCGGAACGCTCTGAGCCAATTGGGTGACGGCTTGGCGGAGTTCGTTGATTTCGTTGCGCATCTCGCTTATCATCTGCCCCATGGAAAGGGCCTTGAGCAGCAATTCGCGGTCAGAGATAGCAGTAGTGTTCCCGCCGGTATTGCCAGTGAAGAGAGCGGGCATCTTTTCCTCGGGTACGTAGCTGAGGTAGTTTTGAAGTATGGCACGTGTAATGGTGCGCTCTTTCTCGACAACGGCAATTTGTTCAGTCACATTCTTCAGTTCGCGTATGTTGCCGTACCAAGGATATTTCATCAGATATTCGCGGGCATCGTCGGTGAGAAAGATGGGAGGCATGTTGTACTTCTCGGCCACGTCGGACGAGAATTTGCGAAAGAGCAGAGGCACGTCCTCACGACGTTCGCGTAGGGGTGGGATATAGATGGATATTTGTTGGAGGCGGTAGTAAAGGTCTTCGCGGAAGCGGCCACTGCGGATGGCAGCAACGAGGTCGACATTGGTGGCGGCAACTACGCGCACGTTGACCTTGATGGCAGTGGAGGAACCAACGGGGATGATCTCGCCGTTTTCCAGTACGCGCAGCAGCTTGACCTGCATGGCAAGGGGGAGTTCGCCTATCTCGTCGAGGAAGATAGTGCCGCCGTCGGCCTCCTCGAAGTAGCCTTTGCGGTTGCGCTCGGCTCCGGTGAAGGCTCCTTTGACATGTCCGAACAATTCGCTCTCGATGGTGCCTTCGGGAATGGCACCACAGTTGACTGAGACCAGGCCTTTGCCTTGGCGCACATGCTTGCGCAGGCTGTTCTCGTGGATGATTCGGCTGAAGACATCTTTACCCACGCCGCTCTCGCCAGTGATGAGGATGCTGAGGTCGGTGGGAGCCACTTGGATGGCTTTGTTGAGGGCAAGGAGGAGTTTGGGGTCGTTGCCTATAATGCCGTAGCGGAGTTTGAGGGTTTGTAGGTCCATATGCTATTGGGGTTGGCGATAGAGGGTGAATGGGTTGGGCAGGGTATTAGACGATGACTCGTCGCAGCTGTTGGCACACGGCCTGGCGTAGGTTGACGAGCTGGCTGTGCTCGGCTAGAAGTATGAGAGATTCTTCTTCATCCTTGCATTCGCGCATTTTGTAGCTTAGCGCCTCTATCTTCTGTTCTATTTTTTTCTGTTTAAGGACTAGTATTGACTCTTCGACATCTTTGTAGAGTCGGCTCTCAATGGAGGGCACGGAGATGTGCTTCTCGGTGAGCCAGAGGTCACTGACGGTGTAGGATTCGACCATGAGCGAGAGAGCGTTGTTGCGTAGAATGGTATCGCTGTTGGTAGCAAAGAAGTTGGCGTCGGGGAGGGGTTGCTCATCTTCCACCGCCTTGCGGAAGAGGTCGAATATCTGTTGGTATAGGGGGTTGTCGAAATGGAGTTCGTTACTGACAATCTCGTCCACTATGATGTTGGCGATCGGGAGGTTGGCTACGAAGGTGTTCCCTTCGTCGTCGACCACCTCTTGGGGGATTTCCTTGTTGCCATAGTTGAGTAGCAAGCGAACGATTTTCTTCTCTTGAGCCTCGGCGGGATGTTCGGCTGCCAGTATTTGTTCGGGCGAGCGGTATGAGCTGCTCTGCCGCATCAGTTCATAGTCGTCAGGGTCGGGCTCCAAAGGTGGGGGGCCGTCGGTAGGCAAGGGCTGTTGGGGAGTGGCACTGGCAGGGGTGGATGACTGGCTCTGCTGCCGAGCTTCCTCTTTTCGACTCTTGATAAGATTGAGGTTGATGGCTTTGCCCAGCTCCTGCAGCAATACCTGCTCATTCATCCTCAGTTTAGAGGAGGCCAGGCGGATGTAGTCCTGCTGTTCGATGCGGTCGGGTACTAGGGCAATGGTGTTGACTATCTCCTTCAGCACCTCCGATTTGCGGATGGGGTCTTGCTCTACATCGTCGAGCAGGACCCGGGTCTTGAAGGCTAGGAAGTTCTCCTCGTGGGTTCGCAAATACTCTTGAAGTTGGAAGGAGCCGTATTTTTGGGCGTAGCTGTCGGGGTCTTCGCCATCGGGGAAAAGGACGACTCGGACATGCATGCCCTCCTCAAACAGGAGGTTGACAGCACGCAGGGCAGCCTTGATGCCGGCTTTGTCGCCGTCGTATAGCACAGTGACATTGGGGGTGAAACGCTTGATGAGTCGTATCTGCTCCACGGTGAGCGACGTGCCGCACGATGCCACCGTGTTGCACACTCCCGACTGGTGCATCGAGACCACGTCGACATTGCCCTCGACAAGATAGCATTTGTCCTCCTTGCTTATGGCGTTGCGAGCTTGGTAGATGCCGTAGAGGGTATGGCTCTTGTCGTATATTTCGGAGTCGGGGGAGTTGACATATTTGGCAGCCTGTTTTTCGGAGGAGAGGATGCGTCCGCTGAACCCCAACACGCGGCCCGAGATGCTATAGATGGGGAACATGACGCGGCCACGAAAACGGTCATAGCATTTGCCTTCTTCTTTGAATATGGTGAGACCACTTTTCTCAAGCACCTCGTCGGAATAGCCGTTGCGTCGGGCATGGTCGGTGAAGTTGCGCCATTCGTCGAGGCAATAGCCGAGACCGAAGGTGTTGATGATCTCGTCGCTTAGCCCACGCTGGTGGAAATAGCTTAGGCCGATGGCTTGTCCCATTTCGTCGTTGTGAAGGATGTCGGCAAAGTATTTCTGAGCAAATTCTGTCACATGGAAGAGTCCGTCGCGTTCGGTCTGACGTTCCTTCTGCTCCTCGGTCATGCGCTCTTCCTCAATCGGGATGTTGTATTTGTTGGCAAGATAGCGCAAGGCTTCGGGGTAGGTGTAATGCTCGTGATCCATGATGAAGCCAACGGCATTGCCCGACTTGCCACATCCGAAGCATTTGTATATGCCTTTACTGGGGGAGACATAGAACGAGGGGGTCTTCTCGTTGTGGAAGGGGCAGCAGCCAATGTGGTTGGCTCCTCGCTTTTTGAGAGAGACAAATTCACCAATAACCTCCTCTATACGAGTGGCATCCATGATGCGTTGTATGGTCTCCTTGTTTATCATTTCGGATTGCAAAGGTACAAAAAAAAACTGACAAATTGTCAGTTTGCTTTTAGAAATATTTCCCTGGTTATATAAATGTCCTATGTTCAGCTTGCAAATGTGGTGCTTGGTGGAAAGTGGTGAGTAAATGCCGTGGTATCGGCATCACCGCATAATGTAGATGACAAATAGATGTAGAGGATAGTAGATATAGAAGAGATATTTTGCAAGGGGGCTTTTGATAAAGCCTCTTTTGCCGTTGTACATGCTTAGGGGCACGAAAGCCAGTCCGGCTATCACATGGCTGGGTAGGATGCAGCATCCCACCAAGGCCTGAATCAGTCGCGAGTTACGAAGTGCATAAAGCATTAGAATAAATCCGAAACCTATATAACCGTAGTCGGCTTTCAGAAAAAAAGATATAATGAATAATCCTATCAGTGATAGGGCCATTGAGAATGGTTTGTTTTTGAATCGTTCTATGGCGCACAAGCCCAGATACCCAATGAAGAGAGTAAAGAATACGTTCTGAGAATGATAGAAGAGAGCGTTTGAGCAGGCTAGATTGAAGGGAATCTCTGAAATAAGGGCAAAAAGGAAAAGGTTGACTCCGTATTTGATACGGTTATGGGTGTGTAGAAATCCTTCGACGAGCAGGAATGAGAATATAGGGAAGGCCAATCTGCCAATGAGGCGCATCAGAACATAGAGAGTTATTGTTCTGTTCCCGATAGTGAAGAGAGTTATATGAAAGGAAGGATGGTTCCAGAAATAAAGTGCCGCCGCATGGTCAATAGTCATGGTAACGATGGCGAGGATTTTAAGCCAGCTACCATTGAGAATGTGCCAGTGTTTTAAGAAACGTTCCCATTGCTGATCGGAAGGGTATAGCCTGTTGAGGGTGGATTTGATGCTAGCAGTGATAGTAGAAGATTTAGACATGTTGTAGAGTATGAGGATACCAGAGTGTTCGTTGGGCTAGTCGCAGAGGACATAGATGTCGTTGCGGGGGTTGATGAAGAGGACGGGGAGGCGGTGGGGATTACAGATGGTGCGCTGCTCCTGGGTGCCGGCAAACCACTCGATGATGTCGAGGTCGCGGGTGTCGGTGGTGACAGAAATGAAGAGTCCGCATCCGATGAGGGCAGCGGTGTCGCAGACAAGGGTCTCGGGAAATAGGGCACGGCCCTCGACAGTGTGCTGCTGATAACTGACACCTAATCCGTTGAAGAACTTGTTCATGAAGCGGATGTTGTTGTTCCACTTGGAGTGAAGGCCTTGGTCGGTGTAGTTGAAGTGGAGCATAGTCAGTTGGCTGTGGTTGAAGCGGCTGAAATAGCTGGCCCAGATGAGTTTTTCCTTGCTCTCTTTGCGGAAGTCGATACCATAGCCGATGTGGCTATAGGTGGCGGGGTCGGTGAGGGGGGTCTGGACAGTGATGTAGGCTATCTTGCAGCCTCCAAAGAGGTGCAACACACGGCGCGGATGGGTGGGAGTATGTCGCTGGGCTCGGGGATTGACTCCCGCCACGGCTATTACCCCGTTGAGCATTGAGGGTAGGGCATCAATGACTTGTCGTGTATCGCCTTTCATCGCGACATGGGCAGGATGCACTTCGGGATGTGCGGCTTCGATTTGCTGCAGGGTGGCGGTGGCTTGGTCAACATTAGGCCCTTTTTGGTGAGGATCTTCAACGTAGAGGAGGATAAGCCCTTTGTTGAGCATCCGTGCTAGGAAACAGGCATGACTGACCACCTCCTGGGTCATACTAAAGTCGGCTAGGTAGGCAATGACAAATTGGTCTTTCATCGGATAAGAGTGATGTCGCCTTTGAGATAGTTTTCCTTCCCCGCTTCGCATGTGACGTGGCAGGTATAGGTATAGACTCCGGGAAGGCAAGGGTTGCCGTTGTAGCGACCGTCCCAGCATTCGTGCAGGTCGTGGGTTTCAAATACCTTCTCGCCCCAACGGGTGTAGATGGCTATGTAGAAGTCGAGGATGAAGTCGCCTCGGAAGCAGAGCTGGTCGTTGACTCCGTCAAGGTTGGGTGAAAAGGCATTGGGGATAAAGATATTGGGACGACCGCAAACGACTTCGGTGCAGTGCAGAAGGAGGCTTCCGGTCCAAGAGCAGTTGAGACTGTCGGTAACAGTGACGGTGTATACGGTGACGGTATCGACAGGCGTGGCTATGGGGTGGGGACGGTTGGGATGGTCGAGGGTGAAAGCATCGCTCCACTGATATGTGGCTCCAGGAATTTCGGTGACATGTAGTTGTATGCTTTCGGTAAGAAAGAAAATGCTGTCGTCAGCCCATACGCGCATGTGACGGAGGGCAGTGTCGCGTGTTATCTCTCGAGTCACTTGGTATGGGCATCCAGCTGTGTCGGCAAAATGAATGGTGTACTCGCCCTCGCAGAGGCTGTCGAGCAGAGTGTCGCCTACGTGTAGGTTGGGGAGGTCGTAGTTGACGGATATCCACCCGTCGCAGTCTTCGCCACAGAGGATGGACTGGGATTCAACGGTATATTGCAATGAGGGTGGGTCGTTGACGGTAAAAGTGGTCTGGTAGGTGCAGCCATGGCTTTTAATGAGGAGGGTGTGGGTGCGACCGTCGTTGCTAAGGTTGTAGAGAATGGAGTCGCCCTCGACACCGTCCCAATAGTAGATGGCTGAGTCGCATGCCTCAGGCGTGGTGCAGGCAATGGCACGGCCGTCGCTACCTCCAGGACAGGTGGGTGGAATGATGAGGAGTGAGTCAAGCAGGGTGAGGTAATTAACGGTGAATGTGTCATATTCCTCACAGCCCTGTCCGTTGGTGATTTTCAATACATAGATGCCTGTCTGTGAGACGTATGGGTTGGAAATAGTGCTGTCGGACACCTCGCCGCTTATCCAGCGATAAGTGCATCCTACCATGGCCTGTGGTCCAATCTGGATGGGGTCGTCGGTGCAGGAGGTGGAGGCTGCGTAATTTTGGCCTTCGTTGCTGAAAACCCATACGGGAATAAAGGTAGTGTCGGAAGGGTGGCAGCCGAAGGCGATGTGTGCGACAAGCCGAACGAGGTAGCGTCCGGGCTGGGTGAAGGTGTGTTGCGGGTTGCGCTCAGTGGAGGTGCCTCCGTCACCGAAATCCCACTCGAACGAGTCGCCGCGGCTGGTGTTATTGAAGGTGACGGTGTAGGGAGGTTCGCAGCCTACGGGAGGAATAACACAATCGGCCACGGCATAGTCGTTATGAATGTTGAGACGGAAGAGTGCGTTGTTACAGTTGTTGCTCAGATTGTGATTCGACCAGGCATTCTCGGTAGTGGGGAAACCGTCGTTTCTATAGCAACTGGCACAGACACTCTGGTATAGGGTGGACATCTTGTCGAAACGGCTTGTGCCCCCGTCTACGTGGTCATATCCTCCACCGGGGCTGGTAACCCCATGTAGTTCGCCAAAGAAGGTTGCATAGTCGAGGGTAGAGGCGTTCATGTCCATTGCCATGATGTAGAAATCTTGGCCGTCGGTGCTGTCTTGCAATGCTCCAGGGGTGGTTTCCATGCCGGTGGTACCGCTTTGATGCCAATTAACATGTTCGTAGCCCACAAAGTCGCGACCCCAGCCAGCAGCATAGACCCGGTTGCAGATGTCGGTGGCAAAGGCGGTCGGAGAGAGGTTGGGACGTTGGTTGGGTGTGCCAAAGACGGTTGACCACACGCGGTCGCTCAGGTCGGGTGTGAAGCGGGCTATGAGCATCCCACTTCCCGGTACGTTATAGTTGGCATTGTATATCATGGTGCTGCCGGAGGCTTTGGTCTGTCCGTAAACAAACACATCGTCGCCTCGGCCGCAGCGCACGAAATAGAGCTGGTCGTACTCTTCGGAGCCATAATAAGTAGAGGCCATGAGGTTGTCGCCTGCATAAGATATCTTTGAGACAAAGCCGTCGGCCGTCCCTCCCCCATAGGATGGTTGAATGCATCCGGGAGTGGTTGGGAAGACGGTAGCGTTTGTTCCACCGCAAACCAACAGGTTATATGAGCTGTCGACATCGATTGAGTAGACCGACGTCTGGTGGTTGCCACCTAGGTAGGTCGACCATATCATGTTGCGCAGATTGTAGTCAATCTTAAATACAATGCCGTTCTGAAAGGCATTGGATAGCGGCTGAAGGCAGCCTGGCGTGACGGGGAAGTCAAACGAATTGGTGGTGCTGCCCACATAGACATTGTTGTTGTCGTCGGTGATCAGTTCTCCGCGTGCACCGTCGCCATAGTTATAATAGAGTGAGTCGTTGCCAGTCATGACGACATTGTAGCGGTCGTTGAAAGAGGCATGATAGTTCAGCCCATCGTTGCGAGTCCCTCCCACATAGGTGGAGGCTTGTAGTTGAGTGCCGTCGCTGTTAAATCGACACACGAAAATGTCGCTCCCATTCTGGAAGTGAATAGTTGATGTGCTCTCGAATTGGAGGTCGGTGCCACCGTTGAATGAGGTGTCGTAGGCATCGGGTGTGACAGGGAAGTCGGCCGAGCCAGTGGTGCCAAAGATGACTAGTTCGTCGAGAGTGTTGACAAACATGCTATGGGGCATGTCGGCGAGGCTTCCGCCCAGGTAGGTGGCAAAAAGACGAATGCTGCCCGAGGTGTCAAACTTGAAAATACCCACGTCGGCATTACCATTAGGTGAACCGTCGTAGGCACCTACGGAGGTGGGGTATCCGGTACCGAACACCAGTCCGGCGGTATAGGTATTCTTGTAGGAGTCGAAGGTGGCAGTTGTTCCCCAGTTGTCGGCTGTGGAACCTGTGTAGGTAGAGAAGTGTAGTGTGGGGTCGATGACGAGTGGTTGGCTTTTGTCGTACTCATCGAGTACGAAGGTGACCTGGTCGCCCTTTATCCTGTATCGGGCTGTTATCTCCAGCTTGCCCGTATCGACGGTTTGGTAGGCGTAGGGTTCTATCTCAATCAATTCGCCTACCGAGGTGCGGACTACCAGATTGCCATTGCTGAGGTAGAGCTTCTCAACACCCTCGTATCGCATGGTGATGACCGAGGGATCGGCACCTGGGGCGACATAGAAGTTCGTTTTAAGGGCATTGGAGGCAACTCTTATGTCGAGGTCGATGCCTGGATAGAGGCCTTCATAGTATACCGTGCCATAGTGCGGCAGTCGCGATACCCAACGTTTGGGGTCGTGGCTGTAGTAATAATTGTCGTAACCACCCTCGGGGTCGATGTCCTGACCCGAGACCGCCACCTGGGGGTTGCATCCGTCGAAGTGAACCTTGTAGGCATGCATCACCTGGCTTATCTGGTGGTGGAAGTGGTGGTTGTGTTCGTGATGGGGGGTATGTTCGCGGACGGTTATGGTGAAACAGTTGCGTTCGGCAAAGAATGCAGCGTTGTGCATCTGGGCCTTGAAGAGGAAGGGGGCGGTCCACTGACCGCGGTTCTCAATGAAGTAGGTGCGACCGCCTATTCCCAGGGTGTCGCGTTGGTGAGCGGAGGTAAATATAGGGGTCAATAATAATAGCAGCAAGAGTGTGCCCCGAAGGACACACTCTGCTGTGTTGGGTAGATGGTGGGACCTATCTGATGACTTCGATGACACCATTGTGCTCCATATTACCTTTATATCCTTTTCCTGAGAACCTGTAGAAGTAGGTTCCGGTGGGGGTATTGGTCTTAGCAGGATCCCAATATTGGTCGGCCCGTTGGATGTTTGTGGCGTGGTATACCCGCGAACCCCACTTGTCGTAGATGTCGAGTTGGTTGATGGGGTAGGCAAGGCCTTCGACGAGGTTGCCGATGACAAATTTGTCGTTCACACCGTCGCCATTAGGCGTTACCACGTTCGGGAAGATTAAGTTGTCGTTGATGAGGAGGATAGTGTTCTCGACGGTATCGGTGCACTGCATCAGATGGCCGCTAGGTCCGTAGTTGTCGGTGCGAACCAGCAAACGTGCGGTGTAGCTGCCCGAGATGTCCTCTCCGTTGGCCGCTGTCCATTGCCAGGTCGGATTGTTGTCGGTGAGGGTCTGGTACGAGTTCGGCATATCCTTATCATATTGGATTTCCCAGAAGTAGATGTTGTTGCCGTTGTCGGGGGTAGTATTGTTGACAAACGAGACGGAGGGGTGTAGCACAGTCGGGAATACGGGGTCCCAGGAGAATGCTGCCTTGGGTGAGGGGAACACATTGATAAGGTTGGTGTATATCAGTGAGTCCTTACATCCGTTCTCGCTTTCGACATAGAATTTGAAGTCGTAGCTACCAGCAGCATAGGAGTGGCTAGGATTCTTGAGAGTTGAATAGGTGCCGTCGCCGAATATCCAGTGATATTTGTAGCCATTGGTTGTTGTGTTGTCAATGTTGATGGTGAAGGGTTCGCAGCCTTCGAGGGGGTAGACACCTGGGTCGAAGTTGGGAATCGGTTGGGGGTTGATATTGACAACGACGGTGTCACGGGCCGTACATTCGATGTTGCTGGCGGCATTGCTCACCTCGACGATATACGTCTTGGTATCATAGGTGCCTGAACGGGTCTCGATTACTGCGGTTGTGTCGCCATAGGGCTCCCAAATATATTTATAGTCGTATCTGTCTGAACGGGCGTCGCGTGCATCCAAGATTGTGCTGTTGGCACCGCAAAGCATAGTGTCGTTGCCAAGATTGGGTTCGGGTGTGCAGACGGTAGTGATATGGGTCATTTCGTCCCAACGGCAGCCAAACTCATCGTAAACGGAGAGCTTGATCTTGAAGTCGCCGCATGTATCGGGTGAGGAAATGTAGGCAGCGGTTGAGTCGTTCCTCTTCGGATTGATTCGGAGGCCTTTGTAGAGACCGTCGCGATAGTCGGTTGCGTAGTTGGTATCAGGGCGCCACACTACTGAGTCGATTCCAACCTGATAGTTGCAGTCGCCTGCGCTCGAAGCACCACAAATGTCCAACGACCAGTTGAAAATCCAACCATTGTCACCGCTCCAGAAGTCGCAGATTTCTGCGTTCCACACACCGGAAAGCGGGCAGCCAATTAGTTCTGAGAAGTCGCTGGCGGGGGAATAGTAGTCGAGTTTCTCTTCGTGGTTACTAGGCATACGAGTTGAAGAGGGACCATTACCGCCACCAGTAAGGTGGAAATAGCTGGGCATCGTGGGCAGTGTCACATCAGTCATATTAGCCGTGTATGAGTCTGCTCCGGTATAAGAAATGTACCATTTACCTGGCTGGAAGTGGGTGGGAAGGTCGGCAGGGTCGCCAGTGACTAGCTTGTAGTTCTCATTACGCGACCAGCAGTAGTCGAGGCCTACGCCATAAGCATTGTTCAATGAGTCGCATCCACTGTTACTTCCGTGTGGGCAGCCGGTGTCAGTAGAACCACCTGCACCAGTACCATCGGGGGAGTCAGCAGGAGCAAGGGGGTCACACGTACGGTCGGTTCCATATTTACCATATTTCAGAATGGCATGACCCACGGAGGTGGATACATTCTCATCGAAAATGGGGCATTTGATGGCTACACGGTAGTCGCCCATGTAGGTGTGTTCATAGTTGATGCAGATGGAGCATACTTCAGCAGGGGATTTCACTGTTTTACCAGGTTGGAACTCACCGGTGAAATCAACGGGTGCACTATAACAGGGTACGGGGCATTGTGGGCCGTCGGGGATGAAGGTTCTGACTTCGTTGACTTTCGACTTAGTGGTCACAAATTTGATCTTCTTCAATGTCAGCGTTCCGTTATCGCCATCGTAACCCACGTTCACCATCAGCGAGTCGTTGCTGCAAATTGAACTTAGGTCAAAGATCGTCTTGATAGGATTGGGTGATACTCGAACCTGTATTTCTGCACTTATTTTTGTGTCACATCCATGTTCATCGATTAGCTTGAGTGATACCGATGGACAGGCCGGCTCCTGAAAGCCGTTGTAAGGTACCTCGGTTGCTCCATAGTCATTGTAGAAGTCGCCGTCGCCGATGGTCCATTGAAACATGGTTGTCGAGTCTGCAGGATGATAATATCCTGTATTATAGGTATACTCTCCATGTCCGTGGAAGATAACGCCTTGTCCTTCGCAGAGCAGCGCTGCCCATATCATACCGAGGGTATCGATGGATATGATACTGTCGGTTTGGATGGTGTCAATTAGCAAGCTGTCGCGAGAGTTTACGGTGAAGGTGACTGAGTCTTGCCAGATGGTATCGTAAATGGTTACGCTGCCCACCGTATCATAATATGTTAAGAAGGTAGTGTCGATGGAGGCTGGCACCCACGTGAGTCTGCCTTGTCCCACAATCTCGCCTGTACGGATATCTGTACGGTCAAAGACGCTGTCAATTACGGCATCGATATGCTCACATGGTTTACCGCAGTCGGCTGTCAAGTGGAATCCGGCGTAATGCTCCGTACTGTCGCGCATGACACTTCTCAAGCGGAGGGTTATTTCTCCGGTTGGATTGTTAACACCCACATAGAAGTGTTCGTTAGGATTGGAACTATAGCAGTTGTTCTTCTTCAATATCAGTCGAGAGTTGGTGTCGGGGCCGTCGTATACGTAGAAAGTGTCGCGGCATCCGACATCGAATGCAGCAATCGTAAAGCCTAATACACCTTCTCCTGTAGTGTCGATGGAGTCGCAGTTGGAGCGGATGGTCATCCAATAGTCGTGACCGGGGCGATACTCACCAGCTGCGCCTCCTTCATCAAATACAGCCATACTAAATCCGGGACCCGGGCGGGTGGTCTGGTGCGTGGAGTCGTTCAGAAAGAGGTAGGTTGTCTCACCTTCACTCTGAGCCATTACCCAACCGCCAAATACTATAGCAATTGCTATGAGAATAAACTTCTTCATGGTAATAAGGTTTTACGGGTTAGTACAATTTAAAATTATTCTTTTCCCACTCGGGATGTTCCGTCCGGGCCTGGGCCTCATTGTGGGTACGCACTCCCAAGTATTGGTTGTCGCTCCGCTTTCCGATACGGAAATAGGCGGTTTGACCATTGCGGGTAAAGCGATGGAAATCGTATTGCCAATAACTTAAGGTGTTCAAGTCGATTTCCATGTTTTTGGGGGCTTTCATGCCTGTTACGACGTTGGTCAACTCGTCTAGGTCGTGCACCGCGACTCCTTGAGGCACCTGCTGGGTGATGAAGAAGGCATTCTGCGAAAACTGGCAGAGGTAGGCCTCTTTCTCTGCTGGGTACATGGTCGAGTCGATCCCCTGCGTGATGTAGTACGGACGTACTATGGCACGGCAGTTCTGTGCTAGGCACTTCTGTGTGCATCCTAGGGCGAGAACGACGAGTACTGTAAAAACTATTTTTTTCATGGTACGTATAATTATTTGTTAATACTATTCTCTAGGTTTAATGACTATTTTTGGCGTTTTTTTTGTCGATTTTCAAACTCACTTTTTTCCCCCTTCATATATATCTTACAAACATGCCAAATTCGTCACCCCTAGAGCCTGTTTTTTAACATTATTTATTACTTTTTTGTATTTTCTTGACCAAAGCCATCAAATAACCCAGCACCAAGAAGCCTCCTGGGGCGAGGATAAAGAGCAGCATCCCGTCGTTGTCGCCGATGAAATTGCAGCCAAAAATGGAACCGGCTCCCAACATCTCGCGCACCATGCCCACCAGGGTCAGTGCCCAGGTGAAGCCCAGACCCATGAAGAGTCCGTCGAGCAACGAATGCCACACATTGTTTTTCGAGGCAAAGGCCTCGGCGCGGCCCAGCACGATGCAGTTGACCACAATCAGGGGGATAAACAGGCCCAACGTGGCGTACAGGTCGGGCAGATAGGCCTGCATCACCAACTGCACGATAGTCACAAAGGTGGCTATCACCACAATGAATGCCGGAATACGCACCTTGTCGGGAATGACGCTCTTGAGCAGCGAGATGACAATGTTGGACATCAGCAGCACGAAGGCGGTGGCAAGGCCCATGCACATACCGTTAATAGCCGAAGTGGTGGTGGCGAGCGTGGGGCACATGCCCAACACTAGCACCCAAGTGGGGTTCTCTTTTACAAGACCGTTCTTAATAATGTCTACTGCTTTCATTGCTCATTGTCTCCTTTCTGGAATGATGTGTATACCTCGTATGCGTTGTTGATAATATCACAGAAGGCGCGCGATGTGATGGTCGAGCCGCTGATAGCATCCACGTCGCCGCCGTCCTTCTTCACCTTCATGCCGCCGGCGGGGTTCTTGCCGATAACGTCGCCCTTATTGCCTTTCTGGAACCATTCGTTCGCCTTGGCTCCCAGGCCGGGGGTCTCGGCCGTCTCAAGTATTTGGTAGCCGCTGATGTTGCCTTCGGCATCCAGGCCCACCATGGCGACCAGGTTGCCGCCAAAGCCTTTGCTGCTCTTCGACTCTACCGCCATGCCAACCAACTCTCCGTTGGCATCATAGGCCTTCGAGCAAGCCACTCCGTCTATCGTGGCCTCTTCCAGCCTGTCGAAGGCGGGGAGCACCGCCTTTACGGCGGCCTCTTTCTTGGCTATCTGGGCCTGCTTGATTGGCTCTTCAGTGACGCCGCTGACAAATGCCAGGGCTGCGGCTGCCACCACTGCAATGATTGTCAGCGACAGCAGCATATTGATTAATGAGGATTGTGCTTTCTTTGCCATAGTATTGTTGTTTTTCTAGTTTCTCTAGTATCGCTAGGGGATTCTAGTATTACTAGTTATTCTGTTCTTAATTTGCAAAACGCTTGGGTGTGCACCAACGGTTGATGAGCGGCGTCACCGCATTCATCAGCAGTATGGCAAAGCTCACACCTTCGGGGTAGGCGCCCCAATTACGGATGATGATGGTGAGCAGGCCGCAGCCGAAGCCAAATATCAGCTGACCAGTCTTCGACATGGGCGATGTCACCATATCGGTGGCCATAAAGCATGCGCCTAGCATGATACCGCCGGTGAGGATGGTGGTCAGGGGGTCGATAAACTGGGTCGGGTCGCACAGCCAAAGGATGCCGCTGAAGATGAAGGCCGTACCGATAAACGACACGGGGATGTGCCAGGTGATGACCCGGCGGCAGAGCAGGTATATAGCACCTATCAAGATGGCAATGGCACTCACCTCACCCAGCGAGCCGCCGATGTGACCCAGCAGAATCTCGGTCAGCGAGGGCAGGTCGTTTGCCTCGATAACGCTCTGCACGGTGGCTCCTTCGTGGGTCAGCCCCTCCTTGATGATGCCAAGCGGGGTGGCTCCCGAAGTGGTGTCGAGGGTCATGGGGAACCACTTGCCCACCGTGGGCCAGGTGGTCATCTGCACGGGGAAGGAGATGAGCATGAACACACGTCCCACCAATGCGGGGTTGAAGGGGTTCTTGCCAAGTCCGCCGAAGGTCATCTTGCCTATGCCGATGGCAACCAGAGCGCCGATGGCAACCAGCCATATCATATCGGCTGTGGCAGGCACGTTGAATGCCAGCAACAGGCCCGTCACCACGGCCGAGCCGTCGCACACGGTGGTAGGCACCTTTAAGATGAATTTCTCAATGAGCCATTGGAACAGGCAGCAGCAGGCTACCGATACTAGGCTGATGAGTAGCGCGTTGAGGCCGAAGAAGGCTATGCCGCAGAGCAGCATGGGTACCAACGCCAAATTGACGCGCCACATGATTTTCTTTGTCGACTCGTCGCTGTGTACGTGAGGAGAACCAGATATATTTAGTAAATTCATATTATATATATTTTTCAATAATAGCAAGTGTTGTTATTTCGGGCGGTGGGTTGTGCCGGCGAGGCAGCCGCCCGCCGCGTGGGGTTCCTATTTCTTGGCGGCCATCATGGCGCGTACCTTGAATTTGCCCAGGCGTATCTCGTCGGTCAGCGGCTTGTTGGCCGGGCAGCTGAAGAAGCAGCATCCGCACTCGATGCAGTCCAGGATGTTGTGTGCCTGAGCCTCCTCGATGCGGTTGTTCTTCACCAAGGCCGAGAAGAGATAGGGTTCGAGCCCCATGGGGCAGGCACCCACGCATTTTCCACATCTGATGCAGTTGGTCTCAGGTGCGCGACGTGCTTCGGCTTCGTCCATCACCAATACGCTGGCGGCTCCTTTGGTCGTGGGGGCTGACAGGTTGCTCACCGCCTTTCCCATCATCGTACCGCCGCTGATCACCTTGCCGGTCGTGGCGGGCAGTTCGCCGATGGCGTGCTTGATAATGTCATTGTATGTGATGCCGATACGCACTTGGTAGTTGTGCTGGCTGGGCAGTTTCTTGCCCGTCACAGTCAGGATGTTTTCAATCAGAGGCTTGTTCTTCTGAATTGCCTCATACACTGCGAACGATGTACCCACGTTGCTCACCACGCAGCCCACGTCGATAGGCAGCTTGCCACTCGGCACCTTTCTGCCAGTGATGGCGTTGATAAGCTGCTTTTCAGCTCCTTGGGGGTATTTCACCTTCAGGGGCTCTACTATGATGCCTTCGAAGTTGCGGGCCATTTCGGTCATCACCCGTATGGGTTCGGGTTTGTTGCTCTCGATGCCGATGTAGGCGTTAGGCACGCCCAAGGCCTTGCGCAGGATGCTCACACCGATGCAAATCTCCTCGGCGTGCTCTATCATTACACGGTGGTCCGAAGTGAGGTAAGGCTCGCATTCGGCGGCGTTGATAATGAGGTATTCAGCCTTCTTGCCTTCGGGGATGCTGTATTTGATGTGGGCAGGGAACGTAGCGCCGCCCAGACCCACGATGCCCATCTCCTTGAGCTTGGCCACAATCTCTTTGGGCTCGAGGTTGCATTCGCGTTTGATGTCGGGGGTGCGGTCGATGCTTTCCATCCATTCGTCGCCTTCCACATCGATATAGATGGCGGTCTTGGGAAGTCCCACCATGTCCTTGCATACGTCGATTTTGTTCACGGTGCCGCTCACGGGCGAGTGGATGTTGGCGCACATGAACGCCTGTGCCTCGGCAATCAGCTGGCCCACCTTCACCTTGTCGCCCTTGGCGACGATAGGAGTGGCGGGGGCGCCCAGGTGTTGGTTCATCAGGACGGCAACCTGTGTGGGCAGAGGCATCTGCTCAATGACGGCGCCTGTCGATATCTTGTTTT
>CAMYZD010000004.1 GCA_947303735.1 uncultured Bacteroidales bacterium
TTTCACAGGGTCTTTAGCGGAAGCTAAAAAAGTAAAAGTTGAAAATTGAAAATTGAAATTATCAGAATGCTCAAACGCCCGCTCCCGCGTCCCCTCTTTAGAGGGGTGGTCGAAGACCGGGGTATGCTCATTGAATTGAGAATTGAGAATTGAGAATTGAGAATTAGCTGCCGCACTCGGATAATTTTCAATTTTCAATTTTAAATTTTCAATTCTCGCATAGTGTCCTGTGGCTATGCGGTCGAAGTCCTTGCCGCAACGCTGCTCGAAGGCTCCAAACTTGATGAGCTTGTTGCACATCACGTCGGGGTTGGGGGTAAGTCCTTTGCGGACCGACTCGATGGTGTAGCTGACCACATTGTCCCAATACTCCTTATGGAGGTTCACCTCCTCGAAACGGCAGCCGTACTTCTTGGCAATAAATGAGGTTATCTCTATATCCTCCTCGGCGGGACAGTCGATATAGCCCTCCTCGTCCTCCATCCCAATGCGGATGTAGAAGATGGTGGGGTCGTAGCCCTGCTCCTTGAGCAGATGCACCACGACGGAGCTGTCGACACCTCCCGAGACTAACGCGGCAATGGTCATGTTGTTTGTTTTTTAGGCTTGACGACAATAATGGTAACAGCAGCAAGAATCAACACAATGCCGATGGCCAAAGTGAGGGTAAACTTCTCACCGAAAACGAAGATGCCGATAAGGACGGCGGTGAGGGGCTCCAGGGCACCGAGTATGGCGGTAGTGGTAGAGCCGACCCATTTGGCGGCATAGACCATCAGTACCAGTGCCATGATGGCTGGCACGATAGCAAGCCAGCCGACGTAGAACCAGCTGGTGAAATTGTGTGGCAGGGTGAGCGGCTCGCCCGACAGCAGAGAGTACGCCACCATGCCCAAAGCACAATAGAAAAGAACGAAAAAGTTGATCTTGAACGACGACATCGGCAGCTGGCTGCGGTTCACTACAACGATATAAAGTGCATACGACAATGCAGACAACAGCACCAGCAACACACCCCCAAAGGGTAGTGTAGCAGTCCCGTCGCCCCAGTAGAGCAACGCCACCCCCACAAGCGAAAGCAGGATGGCTGCAACGGTAACCCAGCCGACCCGTTCGTGGAAAAATACTGCCATGATGACGGCAGTCATCACGGGGTAGGTAAACAAGATGGTAGACGCAACACCCGCGTCCATCAGATGGAAACTGAGATACAATGTAAGCGAGGAGACTATGAAAAGTAATCCCAGCAATGTAAGCGAGACAAACTCCTTGCGGGTAACTCGCAATGTCTCTCGTCTGCCGCCTGCCTTAGGAATGCTTCTCACCGCCATCACGATGGCGATAATCAGCCAAGCCAGCCCAAAGCGGTAAAACAGCACGCTGCTTGTGGGCATTCCCTCGGCATAGAGTTTCAGAGCTCCCAAGGGGTTGGTACCGTAGCAGACGGCCGCCAAAATACCACACACCACGCCTACTGCTGTTCGGCGATGCCGAAGTGCGGTAGGCGTAGTACGGTGTGTCGTTGGTTGGCTGTGGGAATCCGTCACTCGCTAGAGATTAGGGTCAAGGAGACTGAATCTGCACATCAGTCAACCGAATTATATAGATAACCGTTAGGTTTGATGGTGCCATCGCTCGTCATGCGGCTCTTGGCACTGCTCTCAGACGAGTGGGTAGCCTCAAAGAGTTGCTCGCCCGTCAATTTCATGGGGTTCATATTCTCCACAATGGCTGCCCCATTGGCATCATTGCGCAGCAAATCATGCATCCGCTTGATTCTTTCCGACCTACGAGCGGCTTCAGACTCCAAGTCGCTTACCGTTGTTTCCCGTGTATTCTCATCAATAATGGGCTTTATTGGTTCGGGAGCAGGAGCCTTGACTTCGGTCGCTTGAGTCTGTTCCTTCTGATGATTGATGATACGCATGCCATCATCCGTAGGGTCAAGCTCACGTGACAGCCCCGCCTTGGCTGTTTTTTCCTCCTCATCATAGAGCGAGATGATGCGGGGTTTGGTCGGCTGGTCTACAGTCTCCCGATGGAGATCGGTAGGCTGGGGCCTATTTACAACCTCCTCCGGACGTACGGGACGGGTCACTATTTGGGGTTCGTCACTATCAACCGGCGGCTTCGGGGTGGGTTTGGGCGTAGGCTGCTCGGGACGCAGGTCGATAACCTTAGGTTCCTGGCGCACGCTTTGCTCAAAGCCAGTTGCGATGAGGGTAATCTTCACCTTCTCACCCAGCGACTCGTCAACACCCGTACCCCAAATAACGTTGGTATCGGGGCTACCAGTCTTCTGGCACAGATAGTCGGTTATCTCGCTCATCTCGTCCATCGTAATCTCATGCTCGGGACCGTATGAGAAGTATAGCAGCACGTTCTTGGCGCCGGCAATGTCGTTATCGTCCAACAGCACCGAGGTAGTTGCTTGTTCTACAGCCTGGCGGGCACGATGTTCGCCCTCTCCTTCACCAATACCCATCAAGGCGGTGCCGCTGCTTTCCATCACGGTGTTCACATCACGGAAGTCGATATTCACCGATGCGTTGAGCGTGATAATTTCGGCAATGCCCTTCACAGCGGTCAGCAACACATCGTTGGCCATAGCAAAGGCATCAGTGATGACAAGGTTGCCGTAGCCGCGCAGCTTCTCGTTGTTAATGACCAGTATCGAGTCAACATGCTTGCGCAGTTCCTCGACTCCTTCGAGAGCCTGACGCAGGCGTAACTTGCCTTCAAACTGGAAGGGAGTGGTGACCACGGCCACCACCAAGATGCGACCCTCCTCGTCCATATCGTCGTCCGCAATCTTCACCTCCTTGGCAATGCGGGCAATCACAGGCGCAGCACCTGTACCGGTGCCGCCACCCATGCCGGCAGTGATGAAGACCATCTTGGTATTATGTTCAAAAAGCTCTCTAATCTCTTGTTCCTTCCCCTCGGCGGCGCGACGAGCCTTGGCGGGGTCGTTGCCAGCGCCCAAACCCGACTGTCCGAGCTGCAGTTTGATCTGAACAGGGCTACCATTGAGTGCCTTCGTATCGGTGTTGCACACGATAAAGTCCACACCCGTGATACCCCTACGGAACATGTGGTTCACCGCGTTGTTGCCACCACCTCCCACACCGATCACCTTGATATACGAAGACTGATTCAGAGGAGAATCGAAAGCCAAAAACTGAGAATTATTGCTGTCGTCCATATTTCGAGAATAGTTTAATATGCTAAAATATAAATAGTTAATATACTATCAAGTTACACTTTTCATTTTGTAAAAATACTACTTTCTTTCCAATTAGCTAGTGTTGCGCCCAATTGTTTATCAACAGGTTATAAACATGTCAATCGCCAAGGTCCTCTTCGGTGAAAATATTGGTCAGCCAATTAGTCACTGCCTTGCCAATATCACGCGCATCCTTGTTGTTCTTGGGGCGAGCTGGTTTCTCTTTTTTCTTTCGCTTCTCAGAGACCTGCTCAATCGGTTCAGCCTCTTCTTCCTTCACCTGTGGGGCTTCGGGTTCGACCTGAGTAGCAGCCTTCTTAGCCGCCAACTCTTCCGCCTCCAGACCATAGATGACCAGACCAATACCCGTAGCATACATGGGGTGGCTGAGATCGTCGTAGTTGGCACTTGTTTCCTTGTCTAAATGCTCATCGGGAATACCGATGCGGGTGTCGTGACCGATGACCAGCTCGGAAAACTCCTTGATATTCTTGAGTCGTGCACCACCACCAGTGAGCACTACTCCGGCAATAAGCTGATGCTCGAAACCCGAAAGTTCGATTTCGTAACCCACCTGCTCAAGGATAAGCTGCATACGCGACTTTATGATACCGGCAAGTGTGCGGACACTGATTTCGCGAGGGTCCTGGTTGCGGATGCCGGGTATGGAGATGATATCGTCCTGGTTGACACTGGTCGGCAGGCAGGAACCGAATCTAATCTTCAGGCTCTCGGCCTGATGCTTAAGTATTTTGCAGTTCTCGCGGATATCGTTGGTGATGACATTACCGGCCAAGGGCAATACTGAGGTATGGCGGATGATACCATCTTGGAAGATGGCAATATCGGTAGTCCCACCCCCGATATCGACCAATGCAACGCCAGCGCTCTTGTCGAGCTCGTTTAGTACGGAATAGGCTGATGCCACAGGCTCTAACACCACATTCTTGATGCGCAGACCCGCTGCTTCGACCGCATCACGGATATTGTGAAGGTTGGTCGTGTTGCCAGTAACGATATGAAAGTTAGCCATAAGGCACTTGCCAGCCACTCCGACAGGGCTGATATCATTATCCAGCACATCGTTGTCCACGATAAAGCACTGTGGAAAAACATGGATGATATCCTCACCTGGATCAAGCAGGATGTTGTACTGGTCGTCGATGAGGCGCTGCACGTCCTCCTCTTCAATGAGACGATGTTCGGGAGGAATCATCACCGACCCTTTGTTCGACTGGCTTTTGATGTGCTGTCCGGCTATGCCGACATATACCTCTTTCACGTCGTACTTCGCCATCTCGGAAGCGTCGGCCACTGCGTGACGGATAGACTCGGCAGTGCTACGGATATTGCGCACCACTCCACGTTCCACACCAATTGAGTCGGTCTTACCAAAGCCTACAATCCTAATCTTCCCGTTCTGAGCCCTCTCGCCGATGAAACAGGCTATCTTGGTGGTTCCAATGTCTAGCCCTACGATTTTATTGTCTGTATTCATAGTGTTTATATTTTTTTGTTATTCTTCTTTGTTATTTGTATTCTTTGTCTTATTAGACTAATTGGGTTTCACATCCTCTGTTCCGCCTCCGATGGGCTAGGAGGTCTTACGCTTGGTGCAAACCACCTGTCCACGATATTTGACACTCACCTGACTGTATTTATCCCACCCCACTTGAGGAAGTCCACGAGTGTAGAAGGCAATTAGGTTGTGGAACTTATCGTCGAGCCGCTCCACATTGCCGACCTGAACCAGATGATTGCCCAGCTTAGGGGTAAGGTAAAGGTCGCCTTTCGCATCGCGATAGATCTGGTCGAAGAGTGGCGAGAGGTCGGGATGGCTGTCCAAATAAGCGGCTAGGGTCCACACCTCTTTCTGACCCTTTCCTTTTGCGGGGATATGGCCACTTGCCACAATTACATCGCACGACCCCACAGAGCTACAAGGCAGCCGACGCCCCGTCGCATCCAGATAATATTCTTCAGAGGCACAAACGCGGATGATCGGTCGACGTTGGGAGGCAAAAGCCATGACGTTGCCTCCAATAGACTTTGTTGCTTTGCAGTCATATAAGTAGGGCGATGTGGCTACCACCTGCTCTACCTGTGCGACATCTACTTCACGCAACTGTTTGGAGAGCAGGCCCGGAATAGAGTCAATAATCAGACTCTCGACCTGCTGGGCAGTTACCAGCGTGTCGGACCCACAATAGTCTATATCCACCCGCACCCCCTTCACTTGCTGATGCCTACGCCACATGTTGGCAGCCAACACCAACAGTGCTAGTAGCGCCAAGACAATGATGGATATGATTTGGTTCTTTTTCATGGTCTATTGTTCTTTGAGTACTGCTTCTAGACGAGGCACAAGTCGGTCAATGTCTCCTGCGCCCATTGTTACCACCACATCGGGACAAAGAGCCGGCACCAACTCCAACACCTGGTCGGGTGTGCAGAGGTATTTCGACAGGCTGTCAATCTTGCGCAACACCATGGAGGAGGTGACGCCAAGGATAGGTTTCTCTCGGGCTGGATAGATAGGCAGCATGATGAGTTCGTCGAGAGTGGAGAGCACTTCGGCAAATTGGTCAGCGAAGTCGCGCGTACGAGTGTATAGGTGGGGCTGAAACACTCCTACTACCCGCTTACCAGGATATAGATATCGGATGCTTTCTAGGCAGGCAGCTATCTCCTGAGGATGATGGGCATAGTCGTCAATCATCACCAAGTCCTTGGTCTTGATGCGATAGTCAAATCTACGGCGAACCCCCTGATAAGTCTTGAACCCATATCGTAGCTGGTGCTCGTCGACTCCAAGCGACATGACTACCGCTGCAGCAGCAACGGCATTCTCGACATTGTATAGGCTAGTGTTGGGCAACTCTAAGTCATAAATGACACCCTTGGGAGTACGGAGGTCGAAGAAGAGGTTGCCGCCATAGTTGCGGAGGTTCCAGGGGTAATAGTCCGCCTCAATTCCTCGAGCGGTATAAGTTACCACTTTCGATGGCATTGAGGAACTGCCAGCATGGTGATGATGAGAATGCTCAGTATGCTCCGTGGAGCCATGCTCCTCATCTTCCTCATCAAAAAGTGGAACGCCCTGCTTCACGACAATGAACCCATCGGGGTCAGTCTGAGAGGCAAACTGGCGGAAGGCTTCAAGCAGATTCTGATGGGTGCCGTATATGTCCATGTGGTCGTCGTCGATGGCGGTAACGACACTGGCATAAGGATGCAACTGCAAGAAGGAACGGTCGTACTCGTCGGCCTCAACCACTACATAGGGGCTGTTATTGTCGACCACTAAGTTGGATTCGAAGTTCTTGGCTATACCGCCTAGAAAGGCACTACAGCCCTTGTCGGTATGATGCAAGATATGAGCAACAAGGGAGGTGGTG
Organism: uncultured Bacteroidales bacterium; assembly: GCA_947303735.1. Taxonomy (GTDB): domain Bacteria; phylum Bacteroidota; class Bacteroidia; order Bacteroidales; family P3; genus Colimorpha. The sequence goes on from CAMYZD010000004.1 coordinate 6,625, forward strand.
GAAGTCTTTCCGTGGGTACCAGCCACGGCGATGGCCTGTTTGCCACGAGTCAACTCTCCCAACATCTGAGAGCGTTTCTCCATCGGCACACCGGATGAGAGGAAGTGTTGGAAAAGAGCGGTTTGTTGAGGCACGGCAGGGGTATACACCACACAATCGATGTCAGAGGGCAACAACGAAGGGTCATCAACATATTGGATAGGTATACCTTCCGACTCAAGCTGCTGGGTGAGCTGCGACGGGGTGCGGTCGTAGCCACTGACCGTATCGCCTCGCTGCTTGAAGAAGCGCGCAATGGCACTCATACCAATGCCTCCTATGCCTAGAAAGAAGTAGTTCATACGCTATGGGGAGTTGAGTTTTTACGATTGAGTTGTGCTTCGATTTGGTCCACAATGTTGTCGGCTGCGTGAGGCACTGCCATTGAGCGAATGGCATCAGCCATCGACTGACACTGCTGGGGATTGTGTAGCAGGTCAAGCGCCTGCGGGAGACCCTGTGTGCCACAAGCATCGTCGCGCACCAAAAGAGCCGCCCCTTTGCGGACTAGAGCCATGGCATTGTGGGTCTGATGATCCTCAGCCACATTAGGGGAAGGTATCAGTATGACGGGCTTGCCAACAAAACAGAGTTCAGAGATGGCTATGGCACCTGCTCGCGACACAATGAGGTCGGCTGCAGCATAGGCTTGATCCATTCGCTCGACAAATTGGTGTACCTTTACCCACTGCTCGAGGCCCGCAGCACGAACCGCCTCGACAGCCTGTTGATACATCCATTTGCCAGTCTGCCAGAGTATCTGCACCTGATTATCTGGGAAGAACGAGAGGTTGTTGATAACCATCTGGTTGATACTCCTAGCACCAAGGCTGCCTCCCACTGAGAACAGCACGGGAAGTGAAGGGTCGAGGCCGAAAGTGGCGCAGCCCTCGTCGCGGGTGGCTGTGGCCTGCTCAATAATACTGCGGACGGGGTTGCCAGTGAAGACAATCTTGTCGGCAGGGAAGAAACGTTCCATTCCTTCATAGGCGACACAAATAGCCGAAGCCGAACGGGCCAAGGTCCTATTGGTGAGGCCTGCATAAGAGTTCTGCTCTTGCAGTAGCGTAGTATAGCCCATGCGGGCTGCCACCTTGAGCGTAGGTTCACTGGCAAAACCGCCGACACCAACAACAATATCGGGGTCGAACTGGCGGATAATACTACGCACCTTATATTGGCTCCGCAGCACCTTGTAAGGGAGTTGCAGGTTCTTGAGTATGTTCTCAAAAGTAAGTTCTCGTTGCAAACCAGCAATGGGAAGCCCGACTATCTCATATCCTGCAGCCGGCACTTTCTCCATCTCCATGCGTCCCTCGGCTCCAATGAAGAGCAGGCGTGCTTGAGGGTAACGTGCCTTGATGGCGCCTGCTATCGCAACGGCGGGAAAGATGTGTCCGCCACTTCCTCCGCCACTAATGATGGCGGAAAACTGCTTTTGGTTATTGGTATTCATGATGCTTGTGTTTTCGATATATCAGTTGTTGGACTAGGTTGAGCATCGGCCGCGGCGGCTTTCGCTGCCAACCGCTGCTGACGTTTGTTGTCGGCTGCCACCGCTTGGATAACACCAATGCCGAGTCCCATAAAGACATAGGCAGTGCCACCATGGCTGATGAAGGGCAGTGTCTGACCAGTGACCGGTATGACGCCTAAGGATACCGACATGTGGATAACAGCCTGGAGGAATATCATAGTTCCGATGCCTGCCACAGCGAGGCTGCCAAAGAGCACTTGGCAGCGAGTGGCTATGCGGATGCAGCGGAAGTAGAACCATGCGTAGAGTAGAAAGATAAAGGCACCTGACAGCGAACCAGCCTCCTCGATGATAATGGCAAAGATGAAGTCATTGTGTGCCTGAGTCATCAGACGTCCGTGAATGGTGGTACCGATGCCGTTTTGAAAGAAGAGACCACCACGCGCCACAGCCATCTTGGCCATATTCTCTTGACTAAGTTCGGTGGGGTCAGGATGGATCCAACTCTGCAGTCGGTGCCCCCATGTAGAGGTACGGAAGAGGTCGATCTTGTCGCCAAAAAAGTAGAATAGGGCAAAGGCCAAAATCAGCAATGCCAGTATGACGACAAACCACTTCCACCACAGACCACGGTTAACACCTCCAAAGAGGAGCAACAGATAGCACGAGATGAATACCAACAGACCTGTAGAGAGGTTGCTTGGGGCAACGAGGGCGGTGACTATCACTACGGGCACCAGCAGCATATAAAAAGTGACAGGCTCGTCCAGCCGGTCGCGCGAAATGGCAATATTGCGCGCCGTGAAGACTAGCAGAACCACCTTGGCTATCTCCGACGGTTGGAAGGATGGCAGGTAGGGCAAATCAATCCAACGTTTATGCACTGGGTCGAGAAAAAGGACAAGGATAAGCAGTACGATGCATGCGAAATAGAGCCAGAGAGAGGGTCGTGAGAAATAACGAAAGTTGACATGCGAAAGGGCTATGACCACCAGATATGCCATCGCCACCAGCCCTAAGTGCTTGAAGAAGGCATGCATAGGGGTGGCCGACATAGTGTCGATAGCCGTAACACCTATCGAACTATAGACCGCTATGAGGGAGATGCCACTGAGGAGGAAGAAGATGACCCACAGGGCAGTGTCGCCAGCCATTATGTTGAGTTTTCGCTTCAAGGGGTTAGGTTTTTAAGGTTATACAGCTAAGAGGTTTAAAGGGTTGTTGTCATTTGTCTATTCACTAATCACTTCCTACCAAACACTACAACTCATTGACTTCGCGGCGGAAGAGGAGACCTGCAGTGCGGTCGGAGAGTCCTTGGCGGGTAGCAGGTGAGAAGAGTACCTTAACGTCGGTGAGACCACTGTAGCAAGCCGCATGGACAGCGCTTCCAATACTGTCGACATCAACGATAGTGGGTATTACATGGTCGAATGCCTCGTGGAGAGAACGGCTGTCGCCACCCACACATATGAGCATCCGCACTTTACTCAAGGCCAAGGAGTGGAGTCGGCTGTAGTCGGCTTGACTGTCACCACCAAAGGCTATCCAAATGACGCTCCCCTCCAGACGCTGAAGGGCATACCATGTGGCATTCACGCTGCGCCCAGCAGCATCATTGATAAATTCCATTCCATAGATGCGAGCCACGTACTCCAGTCGGAACTCGGCCTCGTCGAAACGGGAGAAACAGGTGCGTAAAGATTGGTCGCGCATTTGACGCAAACGGGAAGAGTCGATAGAGGCAAGGCCGCCATAGATGCGGTCACGTCCTTGCTTAGCTAGTAGTTCGATGCTCATGATAGGGTTTAAGAGTTATAAGGGTTTTCGGGTTTTAATTGTTCAAAAGGTTAGCGGTCATTTATCTAATCACTATCTTAGTTTGAGGGTTACAATGCTGACAATAGCCAGCAGGATACCGATGATGGCGAAACGTTGGACTATCTTGGGCTCGGGGATGCCCTTCTTCTGATAGTGGTGGTGTATGGGGGTCATTAGGAAGGGCCTCTTCTCGACAGGCACCACTTCGCTGGGTGGCAGGTGATGCCGACGGCGGTAGATCTTGCAGGCCCAAGTCTGGCTGATGACCGAGAGGTCCTCAAGCAGATAAATTCCACAAAGAATGGGCAGCAGGAGTTCCTTGCGGATGAGGAGGGCAAAAACAGCTATGATACCACCGAGGGCTAGCGACCCCGTGTCGCCCATGAATACCTCGGCTGGGAATGTGTTGAACCAAAGGAAGCCCAACGTCGCACCCACAAAGGCGGTGATGAACACCGTGAGCTCACCTATATTATTAAGGTATACGATATTCAGGTAGTTTGCCATGATAATGTTGCCCGATAGCCAGGCGAGGATTGCCAACGCGCCACCGATGATTGAGGCAGTGGAGGTGGCTAGGCCGTCGATGCCGTCGGTGAGGTTGGAGGCATTCGACACCGCTGTGACCACAAAGATGGCCACCAGCACATAAACCACCCACACCCAGTTTTGCGCCCAATCGCCCATCCAGCTGATAAGCCACGCATAGTCAAACTCGTTTCCTTTCACGAAGGGGATGGTAGTCTTGGTCGAGGCGATATCGGGGTGGAACGAAAGCAGCAATCCCACACCCAGACCCAACATCACCTGACCGAACACCTTGAAGCGCCCAGGCATGCCTTTCTTATCCTTGCGGAACACCTTGATATAATCGTCGATAAATCCTATCAAACCCAGCCACAAGGTGGTGACAAGCATTGAGAGGACATACACGTTGTCCAGCTTGGCGAAAAGCAGTGTCGGGATGATGATGGCCGAGAGAATAAGCAGGCCGCCCATGGTGGGGGTACCCTCTTTCTCCTTCTGCCCTTCGAGACCAAGGTTGCGCACCGTCTCCCCTATCGACTTGCGCTTGATGAAGCGGATGAAGGGCTTGCCGCAAAAGAGCATGATGAGCAACGAGGTAATCGCCGCCATAGATGCGCGGAAAGAGATATATTGGAACACCCCCGCTCCGGGGAAGTCAAATGTTCGGTCCAACCAGTCAAATAAATAGTATAACATATTTGTATCTTGTTATTTCGTTATTCTGTTACATTCAATAATTTTTCCAGTTCTTCTACATCGTCGAAATGGTGCCTCACGCCCATCACTTCCTGATACTTTTCGTGACCCTTACCTGCCACTAAAATAATATCGTCCTCATGTGCCATGAGTACTGCCGATTTGATGGCAGAGCGACGGTCGGTGATTCTCAGCACTGTGCCTCGCTGCTCGTCGGTGAGGCCTGCCTCCATATCATCGAGTATGGAGTCGGGGCTCTCGGTGCGAGGGTTGTCGGAGGTGAGTATGAGGCGGTCGCTCATAGTGCAGGCTATCTGGGCCATCTCGGGGCGCTTGCTCTTGTCGCGGTCGCCACCGCAGCCCACAACGGTGTAAACCATCTGACCTGGTTTGCGAATAGCGTTGATGGTAGCCAGCACATTCTGTAGGGCATCGGGAGTGTGAGCATAGTCCACTATGGCAGTGATGCCTCTTCCTGACACATATTGAAACCTCCCCTCGGCAGCGTTCAGTGTGCTGACCAGGCGAAGCACCTCGGACTCTTCCATACCACAAAGGCAGGCGGCGCCATAGATAGCTGTGAGATTGTATGCGTTGAAACGCCCCACAAGCCTCGAGTAGACCTCCTTGCCATTGATTTCCACCTGCAGACCAGCAAAGGTGTCGTCGAGCACCCTACAACGGTAGTCAGCCACACGCTCTAAGCTATAGGTAAGTACTCGGGCACGTGTGTTCTGCACCATCACCATCCCGTTGCGGTCGTCGATGTTGGTGAGAGCAAACGCCTCGGGAGGCAGCTGGTCGAAGAAACTCTTCTTGGCTGCTATATACTGGGCGAAAGTCTTGTGGAAGTCGAGATGATCGTGAGTGATATTGCTAAATATACCACCAGCGAAAGTAAGCCCTGCCACACGGTTTTGTGCCAGCGCATGGCTACTCACCTCCATAAAGGCATAGCGGCAGCCAGCATCCACCATCCTACGCAGTAGCTGGTTGAGTTGCAGCGCATCAGGCGTGGTATGTGTAGCGGGTATTTCTTCCTCGTCGATACGGTTCACGATGGTTGAGAGCAGGCCTACATGCTCGCCATAGAGGCGAAACAGACGATAGAGCAGCGTCACTGTCGTGGTCTTTCCATTGGTGCCAGTGATTCCCACCAGTTTCAACTGCCTCGAGGGATGATGATAGAAGTTGTCGGCCATCACGCCCAAAGCCACATCGCTATTCTCAACCACTACATACGCCACCTTCTCGTCGATATGTTGGGGCAACTGCTGGCAGACCACTGCCACCGCCCCTTTCTCTACAGCACTGTCTATGAACTTATGGCCATCCACCTGTACACCCACCTGCGCCACAAAGCAACTTCCCGCGACCACCTTGCGCGAGTCGAAACAGATGTCGCACACCTCGGCATTCTTTGCCAGCGGCTCCTTCAGGGCTACACCCTCTAGTATATCGTACAGTTTCATATCTTCTTATTGATTAATTATGGGTTCAAAGGGTTAAGAGTTTTATAAGAGTTATAAAGTATTAGTAGTTTAAAGGTTCTTTCACTTTTCGATTCACTTTAGTTATCCAATGTCAGTCTCACTACCGTCCCCCGCTTAGCGGCAGTACGAGCCTTGGGGGTCTGGCTCACCACCTTGCCCTGTCCGCTGAAACGCACTTCGTAGCCCACCTTGCGCAGTAGGCGCATGGCATCGCGAATGGTCATCCCCTTGCAGTCGGGCACCACCCCTACAGGCATATGGTAGTAGGCATAGCCCTCGCGCGAGGGGTCGTAATAGGTCCACTCGGTAGCTGCGTTGCTGTCGCTCACTGCAAAGGGCAGCCCTAGCAGCTGATGTATGCGGGCCACCTGTTCGCGTCCTGCCTTGGTCACTATGGGGTGAGCCACCCGTGCAGAGTCTTTTAGCTGTACGCTTCCCAACTCTTTGTCGAAGGCCACCACACAGTCGGCTATCTGCTTGAATACAGGGGCTGCAGCATAACGTCCCGCTATGCTCGTACCCTCCAGCAACACCATGCAGGTGTAGCGGGGATTGTCGGCTGGGAAGAAGCCCACAAACGATGAGTTCTTCACGGCCCGGTTTCTTCCTTGCAACGCCGTGCCGGTCTTACCACCGATACCATAGACTGAATTATAGATATTGCTACCGGTACCCTTTTCCACTACGCCCACCAGCATTTCGCGCATTTGCTTGGCGGTCTCCTCGCTACACACATGCTCATTCAGCACCACCGGCTTCACCTCACGATGGCGGCCGCCATCCAGTATCTCGCGGCAGAACAAAGGCTTCACCATCCTTCCACCTCCTGCTATGGCGTTGTAGAATGTCACCATCTGCAAGGGTGTCACCGTGCAGCTGTAGCCATAACTGAGGTTCAAGAAATCGCGGTCCGACTGCAGGCGCACAACCCCCGTCGGGGTCTCCTGAACTGCCAGATCGGGATGCATCAGCCCGAAGGGGAAAATGGCCTCAATGCCCTTCTTGAAGTCGTCGCGGCGATGACGGTAATACTCCCAAGCCAACTCGCACATGCCTATGTTCGACGACTTCATCAACACTCCTGCCAGATTGGCGGTATCATGGGCATCCCCATGTTCGTCATTAATCTTCTGACTTGTCTTGCTATACACTTTCTCGCCACCGGCACGCACTCGCTTCGAGGTGTCGAGGTCTATCTTCTTATCGTTAAGCATCGACAACATGGCCACTGTCTTAAAGGTCGACCCTGGCTCATAATGTCCGCTACACACCATGTTGCTCCAAAGCTTCTCAGAAATCCGACCCGAGGTGTCACGCGTCAGATTGCTACACACCAGCACATAGCCCGTATTCACTTCCATCACAATGGCACAGCCGCGGTCGCCACCATAGCGATTCATCGAGGTGCGGATAGCCTCTTCGGCTATATCCTGATAACGGGTGTCGATAGTTGCCACGATACTCTTGCCGTCCACTCGGCGGTGCAGCAGTGTCGAGTCCTCATCCTCGGCCACTCCCTCTTGCTCCACCGGAAGCCAAATGCCACGCGTAAGACGTCGGCACTGATACAGGCCGTCCTGTCCACGCAGCACACTATCATAATAGCCCTCTAGACCGGTGTAGCCTTGTGATCTCTTGGTTACGTAATGCAGTCCCACCACATTTTCTCCTAAGTTGCCATAGATATGGGCACGCACATAGCTGGTCACGCTCCCTTCGGCAGTCTTGGCTACCACACAGCGCTCCCATCCCTTCAGCGAGCGGATGGCCACCCATTGCGAATAGGGCACATTATGCTCAACGCTCAGACAACGGCTGGCCTTCTCCCCTTTATTATACTCATTTTCGATGCGTTCCTTATAATACTGCACCGACTTGTGGGGAAACTGAGCATGGAGTATCTCGCATACCTTGTTGAGATTCTTTTTGAATAACGTATCGTTGTAGACACAGCCCTCCATCACCACTTCACCCTTCTCCTTAATGGTATTGCCCTTACTATCCTTCTTAGGCCAACGGCGCAGGTCAAGGAGTAGGTCGCACACGGGCACCGTCGTAGCCAGCACCTTACCGTCGGACGAGAAGATGGTTCCCCGTCGGGCTGGGTCGATGCGTTCAATCTTCTCACGTTTCAACGCCACCTTGCGCCACATCTCACCGTCCACCACCTGCGTTTTCACCACAGCCCAAAGCATAGCGCCTCCACCTACCACTACTAGCAATAGATAGAATACCAGCATCTTGGTAAACAAAGTCTTCGTATAGGGTTTCTTTTCCAACATTTTGTTCTCCTAGGAAGGTTTTAGAGTTTGAGGGTTTAAGGGGTTTATTTCGTGTTAAAGTTTAAAGGTTCTTATCCATCCGTTTAATCACTATTCACTTTTCACCATTCATATTTCAAACGGGGGTCCTGCAGTGATTCCCACTCCGGTGCTATCTAGCATTCGGGCTATGTGCGAAATCTTCACATTCTCCTGATACCTTTTCTGCAGTTCTATCTTGCTTTCACGTAGAAAGTTAATACGTTCCTGAGCTTCCAATTTTTCCTTGGTCAAATCCTCCACCTTATAGCGGTTGTAGACCAATATCAATCCATACACACAGCAGAGCAATATCAGAGGTATTTGCTTCAGCACTTTCTTACTCTGCAGCAAATCGCCGCCCAATATCCTCGCCAGCCAGTTAGCCCTTTTCTTTTTCTCAGTTTCACCCTGTTGCGTATGTTGATTTTCTTCCATAGTCATACTAGATCATTTGTCAATTCAATAATCACTATTCACTAACCATTACCTTCTCGGCCACACGCAGCTTGGCACTGCGGGCCCTATTGTTGCGTTGCAGTTCTTCCTCGCTTGCGGTTACAGCCTTACGAGTCACCACCTTCAGCGGCACAATCGGATTACCGTAGAAATCCTTCTCCAGCACTCCCTCGAAATTACCCGTCTTGAAGAAGTTCTTCACCAACCTGTCCTCCAACGAATGATAAGACATCACCACCACCCTACCGCCTGGATTCAGCAATTCCGCCGCCTGCTGCAACATGGCCTGGAGAGCATCCAACTCTCCGTTCACCTCGATGCGCAATGCCTGGAAAAGCATGGCTAGATACTTGTTCTCCATGCCACGAGGCAAGTGACGCCCCACTGCCTCACGGAGGTCGAAAGTAGTTTCAATGGCTTTCTCTGCCCGCGCCGCCACGATGGCCTTTGCCATCTGGTAGGCATTGGGTAATTCACCATACAAGCGAAGCAACTGGGTCAGCTCCTTTTCACTGGCGTTATTGACAACATCTCTGGCCGTAGTCTCCTGCCGCTGGTCCATACGTAGGTCGAGATTCCCATCAAAACGGGTAGAGAAACCTCTCTCCGCCACATCAAACTGATGCGAAGACACCCCCAGGTCGGCCAAAATGCCATCCACCTTACGCACTCCATAGAGCCGCAAGTAGTTTTTCAAGTAGCGGAAATTCTCATGTATCAGCGTAAAGCGGGAATCGTCGATGGCATTAGCAAGAGCATCAGCATCCTGGTCGAACGCCAGCAGACGTCCCTCCGCACCCAGCCGCTGCATAATGGCACGCGAATGGCCGCCACCTCCGTAGGTGACGTCCACATACGTCCCATCAGGGCGTAGGTTCAATCCCTCGATGCATTCATTCAGCATCACTGGCAGATGATAGTCCATGCAGTTCCCCCAGTCGTTTGTCGACCACCGACGCAAAGTCGGTAATCTCGTTGTTCATCTTATCATAGGCCGAACGTTCCCAGATTTCGATGCAGTCACCGGTGCTCTGCAGCACTATCTCCTTCGCATCCCCTATCACCGACTTCCGCTCTGGCGGAATCATCAGACGGTCGTTGCTGTCCAACTCAACGAGGTTGGCCCTCGTCATCTGACGCATGATTTGGGTGTCGCGAATGCTGTAGCGGCTTAACTCTTTTTTGAGACCTTCTACCTCTTCCTGAAAACTGGCATACGTCCACAACTCTAAGCACTCGGAAGTGAATCCTTGACGGATCACAAAACGGCAATCTTCCGTGTCCAACTGCCTTTTTAAAGCAATTGGGAACTTGAATCGACCGTTCGAATCTATCTTACAGTATTCTGTTCCAAGGATTAGAGACATTTTTATATATTATTTTTCAGGATGTAAAAGTACAATAAAAATTCCAATTATTGCCATTTTTCTCCAAAAAAAGTTATTAACTACCATTTTTTGATATCCTATTATACGGATAACCAGAAAAAATGTTTCATTTGAGGGCGATTTTTTTCACTATTTCCACCGCTCATTGTTGAAAACCCCGATTTCAATTCACCGACATTTGTCGAAAACTCGCCCAGCAATTCACCATCCTTTGTTAAAATCCCCTCCTCCTCAGTCCCACCTCGCCTCCACCTTCAGACAGTCATGGCTATATCCCACCTGCTATCACCGACCAACACCTATTCATCATTTTTTCACTATAAAGACGAAGAACAAGGGAAGATGATTCAAAAAAGGATCAATGAAGAAGCAAAAGGAGAGTATAGGGGAAGTAGGTGGAAGGCAGAAAAAACGCCACTCCGGAGGTACGTCAACCTCATTCCAAACAATAGCCAGAAAAGCGATAAACGGTTGACATTTCGGCAACAACCTACCCTAGATATATATATATGTATAGTAATTCAAAAAAAAGTCGTATTTTTGCATTTCCAAAAGTGCACATATATTATAATAATAACATAATATTAATAGCATGAAAAAAATCATCGTTACCCTGACCTTGGCTTTGCTGGTATTGGCACCTGCCGCCAGCCGCGCCGACGAGGGCATGTGGCTTCTGTCGCTCATCGGCAAAAATTATGCCGACATGCAGAAAGCCGGCTTTAAGCTCACGCCCGAAGACATCTATTCTATCAACCAGAACTGCATCAAAGATGCCATTGTGGGCCTCGGCAACGAGGGCCGCCCCTTCTGGCACTTCTGCACGGGTGAGATTATCTCTAACAAGGGTCTTATCTCGACCAACCACCACTGCGGCTACGGCAAGCTGCAAGAACATTCGACCGTGGAGCACGACTATCTGCGCGACGGCTTCTGGGCATACAACATGGCACAGGAACTGCCTAACCCGGGTCTGACTGCCTCAATACTGGTGCGCATGGAAGATGTGACCGGACGTGTGCTGGAATGCCTTAGCGACGACATGAGCGAGGCCGACCGTGCCAAGGCTGTACGCAACGTCAGCCAACGAATTGCCCAAGAAGCTGTGGCAGGCACCGACTACGAAGCTACGGTGAAGCCCATGTTCAACGGCAACCAATTCTTCCTGTTTGTCCACATCATTTACAAGGATGTCCGCCTCGTTGGTGCACCTCCTTCGTCGATGGGTAAGTTTGGTGGCGACACCGACAACTGGGCTTGGCCCCGCCACACTTGCGACTTCTCGATGTTCCGCATCTATACTGCCCCCGACGGCAAGCCCGCCGCCTACGCCAAGGAGAATATTCCTCTGAAACCCAAGCACCACCTGCCCGTCAGCGCACGCGAGCTAAACGATGGCGACTTTGCCATGGTGCTCGGCTTCCCCGGCACGACCGACCGTTTCCTCACTTCCTTTGGATTGGAAGAGACCATGGGCATTAGCAACGACTTGCGCTACAAACTCCGCACCGTGAAAATTAATGTCTTGCGCGAGATGATGAATGCCGACCAGGCCATCCGTATCAAATACGCCTCGAAGTATGCCAGCTGTGCTAACTATTGGAAATACAGCAACGAGCAGAATATTGCCCTTAAGAAACTGAATACCATGAAGGTAAAACAGGAAGTGGAGCAGGAGTACTACGACTGGGCCTTGGACAAAGACCCCAAGTATCGCGCCGCCCTGAAACGCATTGAGCAGAGCTATGCCGAGCGCAGTGAACTGCAGGCTGCTCTCACTTATCTCGACGAAGGTCTGCTGGAGGGTCCCGAACTGCTGTACCAGTCGGTGGTGATGGGTCGTAGCATCAAGGCCATGCTTGCTGAGACCAATCCCGACCAACGCGATGCCATGCTGGAAGAGATTCGCCAAACTGCCGCCAAGTTCTACAAAGACTATGACCAGGAGGTGGAGCAGCGTGTGATGGCCGCCATGATGGCTTATACCTACAGCAATATCGACCTGAAATATGCTCCCGACTGCCTGAAAAACGCCGACCGCAGATACAAGGGAGACTTTGAGGCATTGGTAAACAGACTGTTCAGCAACAGCATCTTTGCCAACGAGAAGGTGTTTGCCGACTATCTGAAGAACCCCAGCCTGAAAGTGCTCGAACGCGACGACATCTATAAGTATGGCTCAGAGATCCTTGCCAAGTACCGTGATTTGTACCAGTCGATTCCCGCCGAGTCGAGAGACAATCTCACCCGCGGACAACGCGACTTTGTTGACGGCATTCTCCAGATCAACTCCGGCCGTAAACTGATGTGCCCTGATGCCAATAGCACCATCCGCCTCACCTACGGCAACGTGAAGGCTTACGAACCTCGCGACGGTGTGACCTACCACTACTATACCACCCTCGAGGGTGTGATGCAGAAGGAGAATCCTAACAGCACAGAGTTCGTCGTGCCCCAGCGTCTGAAAGACCTCTACAATGCCAAGGACTACGGTCCCTATGTCAACAGCCGTGGCGAGCTGCCCACATGCTTCATCACCAACAACGACATCACGGGCGGTAACAGCGGTTCGCCAGTGTTGGATGCCTACGGTAACCTCATTGGACTGGCATTCGACGGCAATGGAGAGGCCATGAGTGGCGACATCGACTTCGAGGAGAACCTGCAACGCTGCATCTGCCTCGACAGCCGTTATATGCTGTTTGTCATTGACAAGTACGCCAACGCACAGAACCTAATTGCCGAAATGGATATCGTGCGCTAGGTTCACCCTATAAGTAAGACAACCCAAATACTAAAAAAGCGGGTTCTTGACGGGACCCGCTTTTTCTTAGGGACAAACTACTAATATAAATGATTATATGATGAAAAGGAATGTATTATTGTTTGGACTCCTATCTTTTGTAGGGCTATTTGTTGGGAGTTGCACTAATGAGGACGACCTTCAGCCATTGATACAGGAGGGCGACCATGATTACTTTACTATCGGAGTAGGCAAGCAAGTGGTGTTTGCGCCGGGCAACCTTGCCGAGGATGGACGAAGTTTTGTGGAGCACCAATGGGAGAGTGGCGGTTTGTTTGGCTGGGGGACTGGAAATAATCCTAGTCTAACTTCTACCGACTGGCAAGACTATCCCACCTTCTACGACTGGGGCGATTCCATCGAGGGAGGATGGCGCACATTGACTAAGGATGAGTGGAACTGGGTCCTTTTTGGTAGAACTGACGCTTACTATAAGTGCACGAGAGGCACGGTAAATGGTGTGCATGGGTTGGTACTATTGCCTGGCAAATGGACGCTGCCGGAGGGATGCACTTTTACGCCTGGCGGCATAGGGTATGATAATAACATATATAGCCCATCGCAATGGCAGCAGATGGAGGCGGCTGGTGCGGTATTCATTCCCTCGACAGGCTATCGGGAAGATAGCATTGTATATAATAACGGTGGAGATGGCGGCTCCTATTGGACATCCACTCCCGCCCCTTGGTCGAAGGGCGGAGCGTACTTTTGGGCATTTAGCTCCGACATATTTATATCGGGAGGTTTCAACCATAGTTACATTGGTCGTGCGGTACGCCTAGTCCGTGATGTGGAATGATAATTGGGACAGAGTAGCCTCTCCACAAGAATAACCCCCTGGTACTTTTTTAGGGCAGACGACTTTTCCGCCTCTTCCATTACATACCCCCCAAATGACCAATCTGCAGAAAGCTGCCAAGATGGCATAAAAAAAAGAGGGTACCCGTGGGATATCCTCTCTTAGGTTTGTTGCAATGGGGTTGCGACTTAGATGAGCCCCTTGCCTGCCTTGAACTTGGCACTCTTCTTGGCAGCAATCTTGATGGTTTTGCCAGTACGAGGGTTGCGGCCCGAGCGGGCAGGACGGTCGACTACGCTGAAGGTACCAAAGCCAATGAGGGAGATTTTCTCACCCTTGGCAAGCTGCTGTTTGACCACATCGATGTAGGCATTCAGCGCTTTGGCGGCATCCACCTTAGTGATTTGTGCTTTCTCTGCCATGGCGGCAATTAGTTCGGTCTTGTTCATAGTGTATTTTTTTAGGGTTTAATGTTTTTTTACGGCTGCAAATATAGGAATTTTTTATCTCATGCTGATAAAAATTTTGAAAAAATATATGTTAATTTTTTAGACGCTTCATCACATCACTATCTTCCAGTCGGTTACATCGTACCCCCGAAGGAATTCCGAAATGTTAATTCTTCGTTTGCCACTGGGTTGGAGGCTCAAAATATGGACGAATCCGTCGCTTACTCCGACTTTTTGATAGCTTCGACGGTCGGTGAGCCACTCGCCTAGGTGGCTTTTAGAGTCGGGCTCAAACGAGACTTGATAGACCTTGAAAGTGTGGAGCTCGCCTCGAGGGTCGCTCAACTGCATAGTGGCGGCCGGGTAAGGCGATAGACCACGGACAAAGTCGACAATCTTAGCACCAGGCAATTGCCAAGGAATGGCACAGTCGGCCTTAAAGATTTTGGGCGCTGGCTTGAGCTGGGTGTCAGCAGGCTGGGGTCGTGGAGTGAGCGTATCAGCAGCAAGCCCCTCAATAGTACGCACTACCAACTGGCTGCCCATGGTGGCGAGACGGTCGTGGAGGGTTTCGGCAGTGTCGTCTGAGGTGATGGGCGTTGACTCTTGCAGTAGGATGCCGCCATGATCGATGTGGTGGTCGAGCAAGAAGGTAGTTACACCTGTCTCGCGCTCGCCATTAATGAGCGCCCAGTTAATGGGAGCGGCTCCCCGATACTGGGGCAGCAACGAGGCGTGGAGGTTGAAGGTTCCCAAAGGTGGCATGGACCACACGCTTTCGGGTAGCATGCGGAAGGCAACGACGACAAAGAGGTCGGCACCCCATGCTCGCAGGGCATCCTGGAATTGAGGGTCGCGCAGACGCTCGGGTTGGAGCAGGGGGAGCTGATGCTGAAGGGCATATTG
Organism: uncultured Bacteroidales bacterium; assembly: GCA_947303735.1. Classification (GTDB taxonomy): domain Bacteria; phylum Bacteroidota; class Bacteroidia; order Bacteroidales; family P3; genus Colimorpha. The sequence continues at coordinate 21,783 of CAMYZD010000004.1, forward strand.
CTTGACAGGAGATTGGGTGACCTTGAGGCCGCGACCGGTGGGGCGGTCGGGCACGGTAACGACGCCTACTACTCGATGTCCCGCTTCACATATAGCTTGGAGTGAGGCAACGGCAAAATCGGGGGTACCCATGAAGACTATGTTCATATTGAGGAAAACGTTAAGAGGTAAGAACTAATGGGTTATTTATCGAACTCGGAGGCGGGTACCAGACTTGGGTTTATTAAGGTCTGGATTGAGCTCCCTGAGTTTGTCGACGGTGGTATAGTTGCGCTTGGCAAAAGCCTCAAGGCTCTCGCCCTTTTTTAGTCCGGCATAGACGGGTTTGCTGGTCCCAGGCTTGGGTTTTACCTGTTCTTCGGGAATGATGCTCTTGTCGGCCTTGTAGACTAGGCTTTCACCTACACGAGGTTTGCGGATGCCAAAATAGGTCTTGTCGAGGTAGAGCCTGCGAGTGCGGAGAGAATAGTTAGAGAAGTCCAGTATCCATTCAGGGTCAAAGGGTTCGTATTGGAATCGCACCTCGAAATGGAGATGGGGTCCAGTGGATCTGCCAGTGCTGCCGCCCAGTCCCAAAGTCTGTCCTGCGGCAACGACCTGCATCGGCTTGACGTTGATTTTGGAGAGGTGGCCATAAACGGTCTCGAGGCCGTTATAGTGACGCACCACGACTAGGTTGCCATAGGCGCCCATGGGTCGGGCGATACGCACAACTCCGTTGAAGGCACAGCGGACTGGTTCGCCCATCTTGAGGCGGATGTCTACGCCTCGGTGGGGGCGATTCCATCGCCATCCGTAGGGGGAGGTGATAATGTTCTTGACAGGGAAACAGAACTTCTCGTTCTGTTTGAGCAGGGTGATGGATATTTCGTCGGGCAGGGAGTCCATAGAAAAGTTCTCCAGTCGGACGTGAGCCCCCGAGAGGTTGCGCCCATACCAGAGGGCGGAGGGAGGGGGCAGGGTAGCATTGTACATAATGTCTATCAGCTCATCGCCACTGGCTAGGGCGGTATCGATGGCGGTGGGATCGGGTTCAGCCTCGTGGATTTCTAAAGCTCCAGCATGGGTGTGGTTGGCAGTTTTTTTTTGACCCTTGGCCGAAGAAGTGGGTTGGGTACGGGACTTTGCCTGCCCTTCTCGAATACGGGCATTGACGACTGAGTCAAAGTAGCTCTCGTGTGGCTTTTGTGCAAAGCCGTTTGTGCCTAACTGTAACAAGAGGATTGCAATCACCATCTTAAGCATACGGCGCAGGCGGCATACGGGGATGCCCAGCATGTCGCGATATTTGGCCACGGTGCGGCGTGCCACAGGGAAGCCCTTATCGTTCAAGATCTTTGCCAACGCTTCGTCGCTCAATGGGTTGCTCTTATCTTCGGCATCGATGGTTTCGCGCAATATCTGACGCACAGTTTCGGTAGCAACCTCTTCGCCCTCGGCTCCCACGATGGAATGGGAGAAGCAGTCCTTGAGGAGGAAGGTGCCGAACTCAGTCTGCACATACTTGCTATTAACCACCCGTGAGATGGTGGAAAGGTCGTAGCCCGTATCATCGGCTATATCGCGCTGTAATAGGGGGTTGAGTCGGGACTTATCACCCGTGAGGAAGAAGTCGTGCTGCCGACGGAGGATAGCTTGCATAACTCGCAGCATGGTGACATGGCGCATGTGTAGGGTATCAACCAGAAGATTGGCGCTATCGGTCTTCTCGCGTAGGAAGTCTACAGTCTCTTTCTCGCCCGGCGTCAGACGTTGGAGGGAGGTAAGCTGCTTCAGCATGTCCTGATAGTATTCGTCGAGTTGGAGTTGTGGCAGATGACTGTCGTTGAGAGATAGTTGCAGATCGTCGTCGTGACGTGAAACGATAAAGTCGGGGACAATGTAGTGTGCATGCGACGACACCTCGCCGCCTGACCCAGGCTTGGGGTTGAGGCTGCGGATGCGCTGTATGGCCGAATCCAACTGCTGCTCGTCGAGCTGCAAGGTTTCCATCACGCGGTTGTAGTTGTGGTTGACAAAAAGGTCGAAACAGCGGTCTATTACTTGTGTTGCCCACTGGGTAGGCGGGTCTTGCTTCTCGGCACGATGGAGTTGAAGAGAGAGACACTCTTGGAGGTTGCGGGCGGCAATGCCAGGAGGATCCAGTTGCTGGACAACGGTCAGAACATCCAAGACCTCTTGGGGCGACACCTCAAGTCCCTGAGTAAAAGCAAGGTCGTTGGCAATGAGGTCGGTGCTACGACCCACATAGCCTGAATCATCGAGGCTGCCAAGAATCTCCTGAGCTATGACGCGTTGCCTTTCGGAGAGGTCTTTCAATTCCAATTGGCTGAGCAAAGTGTCATAAAATGAGACTTCCGACACCAATACCGTCTCAAACGAGTCGGGGTTCTTGTCGCGTTCCACCCGTTCACGATAGCTGTAGTCGTCATCATCGGTGTCTATACTGATGAGGTCGTCGCGTTCGTCCTCATCCCTGTCGGTATCGGGAAGGGGCTCGGGAGCGTCTGCCACTGTGGGGCTGTCTTCAAGAACGGGGTTTTTCTCAATCTCCTCCTTAATACGCTGTTCCAACGCAGTAACAGGCAACTGAACAAGCTGCATAAGCAATAGTTGCTGCGGCGATAGCTTCTGTTGAAGCTTCATAGTCTGACGTTGGGAACTCTTCATAGCGGTGCAGTTTACTTTTAATAACTACACTTTGCCCTATTTATTATTTGTCCCCGTCAAAAAATTTGTCCTCGAAATTGAGCAGGTATACTTTTTTCGTCGCTCTGGTCACGGCGGTATAGAGCCAACGAAGGTATTCGCGGTCTAGCATTTCCTCCGTCAGATAACCTTGGTCTATGATGACAGTTCCCCATTGCCCACCTTGAGTCTTGTGGCAGGTAAGGGCATACGAAAACTTGACTTGCAAGGCATTATAGTATGGATTCTGGCGAATTGCCCGTAGGCGTTCTGCCTTCTGGGGAATGTCGGCATAGTCCTCAGCCACGGCATCAAACAGCTGACGGGATTCCTCCTGGGTGAGCGAGGGCGACTCGCTATGCAGTGTCTCCAACATCAGCTTGCAATCCACAGGTGGTGCGTCAGGATAATCAACAAAACGCATGGTGGCATCCACAAAATGGAAACCATAAAGTTCCTGATGGTTTCGGACCCCCTGGAGCTCCACTATGTCGCCATTGGCAATGAATCCCATCTCGCTATCGGCATCAAGCCAATAATAATTATTCTTCACGACCATCAAGTAGTCGCCTGCATTCACCTCCTCCTCCCGATAGAGCACCCGATTGCGTATTGCTTGGTTGAACAGGTTGGCACGTTTGTTGCTACGGGTTATAACAGCCACCTGCTCAAGGCTGTCGCTGCTATACGCGCCATTCAATACCTCCTCCAGGTCGGCACCCGAAAGCCTTACTATATCGTCATAGCCCTGCAAGTCAAACATGGGCAGGTCGGGAGGTTCTCCCTCCGAAAGGTCCATCAGTTTGGTACGCAGAAGGGTGGCATTCGCCAATATGCCCGAAAGTTGCTGTTGCCGCACCACCTCTGTGAGCCTATAATGATGCACCTTGAGGTGCATAAACGCCCTAAGATACTCCAAGTCGAGGGCGGGACTTTCAGATGCCCCCACCGGTGGAAGCTGGGCCTCGTCACCGATAAACATCAGCCTACAATTTTTACCCTCCTGCACATAGTCGACCAAGTCTTCTAGCAGACTGCGCCGTCCCACCCCCTCGTCTGCCGAGCCTATCATCGAGGCCTCGTCAACGATAAAGAGAGTATATGTGTGCTTATTGACACCCCTCACCACGTGGACCATTCCATCCGTCCCCATCTGGGTCTGATATATCTTCTTATGGATGGTAAAGGCCGGCTGACCCGAATAGCCTGCTAGCACTTTGGCGGCACGACCGGTAGGAGCCAACAAAAGAGTCTTGATCCGCATGGCTGGGGCCGATTGGATAAGGGCGCTGACGAGCGACGTCTTACCCGTGCCAGCATATCCGCTGAGCACAAAAGTCGCCGAGGGATCGGCATCGTACAGAAAGTCGACCATCGCCTCACAAGCCGACAACTGACTGCCGGTAGGCTGGTGGGGAAAGTGTGACAATATGTGTCTGACCGCGGAGTTCAAAATCGTAATGGAACAGGAATAGAACTATATGATGACAAAAAAGGAGGTCCGCCTGTAGGGCGAATCTCCTTATATCAATCTTACCTGACAACTATTCAGCCTCAGGAGCAGGGGCAGCCTCGGTAGCCACAGGCACGTTGTTGGTAGCAGCAGGGGCGGCTGTCACGCTCTTGGCAGCATTGACATCAACCTCGGTAGAAATCTCTGACTCAACGGTGTGGCGAGGAATGGCGATAGTGGCAGCCAATGAGAGCACTGCCAAGGCAATTGCCAAGCCCCAAGTAATCTTCTCGATAGTTTCTGTAGTTTTCCGGACACCCATTATCTGGTTGGGGGCGCTGAAGTTGGCAGCCAAACCACCACCTTTTGAATTCTGAACCAGCACGGCAACAGCCAACAATAGGCATACAAGCAAGATAAGGATAACAATAACTGTGTACATGTTTTTATTTTATTTGATTTATTTCTTTTTATTAGTCTCGGAAAGTAGGGCTTTCAGAGACGAAATTCGAACTGCAAAAGTACTACTTTTTTCGGGATTAGTGAGTAATAATTTTTCATACATCGCCAAAGCCTGGGCATATTTCCCTTGCCTTTCAAGCACAAGAGCAAGAGTTTCAGTCTCTAACAATCTATCCGTGGCAATACTTTTTTTCGCCAATTCTTGTATGGGAACTTCCTCAAATCCGTTGTCTGAAAGCGTTATCCCACCATCTTTTTCAAGAAAATTGGACAAAATAACACTCTTTGGTGCCGTCTTGAACGACACCTCTTGATAGGAGTTGATGGCCTGAAGCACATCAAACGTGCCGTCCGCCTCATCCTTCTCGGCAGGTTCTGTCGGCAACGGCTTTTCTGCCACCTTTTCTCGGACGGGTTGAACCTTCGCCTCTTCCGCTACTGTCGCAACGGGCTCAGGATTTAGAGCTTCCATCTGCTCATACAGACGACCGACATCCCGCATATACAACACCACACGAGGCAATGCCTGCTGCTCCCACAATGCCGTGCCATTGGCTTTGTCGGCAAGTAGCGACAACACCTGCAAAGGAGCCGAAAAAGGATACCTATCGCGTTCACGACGCAACTCAGCCCATTCCTCTGGAGTAAGCCTCCCCGGGTGGTCTAGCAACTCTCCAAAACTATTTTTATCCATTACATTAACAACTTTATGCTTCACGAAATGCGACTGCAAAAGTACCAACTTTTTTCCATCTGTGCAAGGGAAATGGACTTTTTTCTCTTCTTTTGTCCCAAATCGTACCCTTTATTATTCATTTATAACAGAATTCTGCCTCATGCAGAAACATTTTTCGCCTCTAGACCTCCTTACAGACAGTAAAAAACTGCTAACTAATAGATATGGACATGTGGCAACTCTGATTGTTCAAACGAGAACACTCCCACAAACAACCTTGATGGAAGAAAAAAAATAATCAAAAAAGTGATATTTTTTTTGCCAATTGAAAAAATGTTCGTACTTTTGCAACTCCAAAAATGAGTAAAAAATGAAGAGAACATTTCAACCATCACGCAGAAAAAGAGCCAATAAGCACGGTTTTCGCCAGAGAATGTCCACCGCTAACGGAAGGAAGATTTTGGCTGCACGTCGCAGAAAAGGCAGAAAAAAGCTGAGCGTTTCCGACGAGCGATAATCTTTTTCACTCCCGGATTCCTGCATAGCCTCTTTGCAAAGAGTAAAAGAAGTATTGTATACCAGTACTTCTTTTTTTTACCCATTACACTGCAAATGTAGCATAACCCATGAGCAAAAAAAAGGAACAGCCCATCATCGAAAACGTCACCATAACTGACGTAGGTGCCGAGGGCAAGGCCATAGCCCACATCGACGGAATGGTGACCTTTGTACCCTTCGTGGTGCCAGGCGACGTGGCCGACATAAAGATCATCAAAAAGAAGCAGCGCTATGCCGAGGGGCGCGCTGTGGCCATCAAGCACTACAGCGACAAGCGCGCCACTCCTCAGTGCCCCCATTTCGGCACTTGCGGAGGTTGCCGATGGCAGAACTTGAAATACTCAGAACAATTGTCCGCTAAGCAGCAACAGGTACTCGACAACCTAGAGCGTCTGGGTCATATCGACTGCCAAGGCCTGCAGCCAATATGTGGCTCTGAAGAGATATTCTACTATCGCAACAAGCTAGAATTCACATTCTCCACCAGGGCTTGGCACGACCAGCCTCCCACCAAAGATGCCCAACCCGCTGGCAGTGCCGCCACCGACGGTGCATTAGGCTTCCACATCCCCACCCTGTTCGACAAGGTGCTCAACATCGAGCATTGCGCCCTCCAACCCGACCTCAGCAATCAAATAAGGCTGGCCGTGCGCGACTACGCCCTATCCAACCAACTGCCCTACTACGACATCCGCAACCATACTGGCTGCCTGCGCAACCTCATCATCCGCAACTCTAGCACAGGCGAATGGATGGTAGTGGTCGTCATTGCCGAACGGCACCCGGGTTGGGAAGGTCTGATGGAGCACCTCCACCAGCAGTTCCCCCAAATCACATCGCTGCAATACATCTTCAACGACAAAATGAACGATGCCTACGCCGACCTCCCCTCCACCACCTTCGCTGGCAGCGACCACATCACCGAGATGATGGAAGGCTACAATGGCGCGACTCCACTCCATTTCACCATCCGCCCCCAGACCTTTTACCAAACTAATTCCCGACAGGCACAACGACTCTATAGCTTTGTTGCACAATTTGCCGAGCTGACCCACGACGACCTTGTCTATGACCTCTACACCGGCACTGGCACCATTGCCCTGTTCCTGTCCCACCTCTGCCGACACGTGGTAGGCATTGAATACGTAGAGGACTCCATCGTCGCCGCTCGCGAGAATGCCCTTCTCAACCACATCGACAATGCCGAATTCCATGCGGGCGACATGGCACAGGTGCTGACTCCCGACTTTGTGTCGGCCCACGGACGACCCGACGTAGTGGTCACCGACCCTCCCCGCGCCGGCATGCACGAGAAGGTGGTCGAACAACTGCTCGCCATGCGTCCCCGCAAGATTGTATACGTCAGCTGCAATCCCGCCACTCAGGCCCGCGACCTTGCCCTCCTCTCTCAGCAATACCGCGTCCACCGCATCCAACCAGTCGACATGTTTCCCCACACTCACCATGTCGAAAACATCGCCGAACTGATACTTTTTTGAAAAAAAGTATTCTATATCAAAAAAAAATGCTATCTTTGCATGTTGTAGTGTCGCCTCTTAGGCTACATGAATCACTTAATAATACATTGATAATAAATAAATAAAAGATAAACAAACTAATTTTCAGAATGATGAAAAAAACATTATTAAGTTTATTGATGGTGGCAGCGTTCATGCCTCTTGCCTTGGCTCAGGACAATTCTCCTCTTGTGGTTGTCAGTTCCGATGTCACCGCCTGTGAGACCTACACTTGGAGCATCGATGGCCAAACCTACACCTCCAGCACTGTCGCCACCCAACTTAGCGATGACAGCGACACCCTCTTTGTGCTGAACCTCACCGTGAACCATGTGTTCTCCTCCACCCAGACCATCAACAGCGACCGTTGCTCCTACAATTGGAGAGGCCAAGTCTATTACCACTCTGGACTTTATGGCGACACCGTTTTAGCCAACAGTACCCTCGGTACTTGCGACAGCTTCTTTACGGCGCTGATTACCATCCCCTCCACCGAGATTATCAACAGCACCGAACACGCCTGCGGTAGCTTCACTTGGCACGGCAACACCTACACCGAGTCTGGCATCTATGGCGACACCAACACAATCAACAACCCCGACCTCACCACCTGCACTCACATCGACAGACTTAACCTCAATATTGTCGATACCCTCTATACCTCTGAGGACGTTGCCCACTGCGGTAACTATTCTTGGTATGGTGAGACCTACAACGCCACCGGCTCCTACACTCACACCGTGACCGACTCCGTGGTCGGATGCGACACCATCCACACCCTTAACCTCACCGTCACTGTCGACACCGCCCGCATGATTGCCGACTCTGCTTGCGATTTCTACAGATGGTATGGCGACACCATCAGAACCACTGGTATCTATGGCTATAACGATATCAACACCTCTACCGGCTGCGTCACCTACCGCTCCATTAACCTTAAGATTAAACCCTTACGCAAACCCGTCAAAGACACTGCCATGGTGGGCTGCAACAGCATCATCTTCACCGTCAGCTCCCTCGTCGGTAGCACCTCCAAGAGATTCTATGTCGACACCCTGTTCGACACCAACCTTATCGACCGCAGATGGGCTCGCTGCTACGATAGCACCATCCACCTCAATGTCACCGTCCACAAGTCTGGCTACGACTCCACCTACGTCAACGCCTGCGACAGCTTCTACTGGAAACTCAACCGCCGCACCTACCACACTACCCCCACTACCAATCCCACCTATGCTTTCGCTACCGACACCTTCAACTGCGACAGCATCATGGTCCTCTTCCTCACCATCAATCCTTCTCCCGTCATCTCGGCCATCAATGGCGAATGGCATCTCAACCCCGGCGACACCGCTGTCCTCTATCCCACCTGCACCAACGGCGCTTCCTATCTGTGGAAGTACAACAACCACACCTTCAATGGCGACACTCTCCGCATCCCCAATGTGAATGGCAATATCGATGTCGAGCTTATCGCTTCCATCAACTACACTGCCAACAACAATGTCTGCAGCGACACCAGTTGGATTACCATCGTCTCCTTCGTTGGTATCGACCAAGTGCAGGGCACCAATGTCAGCCTCTACCCCAACCCCACCGTTGGACAACTCAATGTTGAAAGCGCCGAAGCCATCCGCGAAGTGGCAATATTCAACACCCTCGGCCAGCAGGTCCTGACCAACTACAACCTGGGCAACAAAGGCCAGATGAACCTCTCCAACCTCTCCAAAGGTACCTACACCATGCGCATCGCCCTGCAGAACGGCGAGACCGTGGTTCGTAAATTCGTTATCACGAAATAACAAATCTATATGGATAAAGAGAAGCGTTCGACACAGTGTGTCGAACGCTTTTTTTGAACCTCATCCAGCCTCCCATGAAAACCCCTACCCTCTTAGCCCTAACACTACTGCTCACCGTGGCATGCACTCGCCCTAATCAGCCCACACGGCTGCAAGGCGAAGCCCAAGGCACCTACTACAACATCGCCTACTTCGACCCTCAACATCGCAACCTCCGCCCTCAGATTGACTCCTTGCTCCACAGCTTCGACACCGTTGCCTCCCTTTGGGTAGAGAACTCACTCATCCGCCAAGTCAACCGGCAGGAGCAGCCTCAGCTCAACAGCACATTCACCGACCTGCTCGACAAATCCCTCGCCATCGAGCAATACACCCAGGGAGCCTTCAACTGCAAGATAGGTGCCCTGGTAAACCTCTACGGCTTTGGCTTCAAGAACCGCGACGATGTCACCGACACCCAGATCGACTCCCTGCTCCACATCTTACAACAGGGGCAGTGCCACTATCAGGACTCCTCCACCAAAGACCGTCTCATACTCTCCGAGGGAATAGAACTCGACTTCAACGCCATCGCACAAGGCTATGCCGTCGACCTGCTGGCCGACATGTTTGACCAAAAAGGCATACACAACTACCTCATCGACGTAGGTGGAGAGGTAACCGCCAAAGGCTGCAAACCCGACGGCAGCAGTTGGACCGTAGGCATCGAACGCCCCGCCGAGGACAAATACAGCCAACAAGAAATCGAAACCGCCATACAGCTCAACAACCGCTCAGTCGTCACATCCGGCAGCTACCGCAAATACTATGAGCAAGACGGCGTGCGCTACTCCCACACCATCGACCCCGCCACCGGCCGCCCGGTCAACCACTCTCTCCTCAGCGTCTCCGTTGTCAGCCGCAAGGCATGGTACGCCGACGCTCTCGCCACCGCATTCATGGTGATGGGACTCGACAAGAGCCTCCAATTCATCAAACTCCACCCCGAAAACCCCGATATCCAAGCCGTATTCTTTATCTACGACGACCATCAGGGCTCCTACAAAACCTATGCAACTCCCGAATTCAACATATTAATCAAATAACAAACCCCTACTATGAAATCAATGACCGGCTTCGCCAAACAGACCTGTGAGGCAGGCGAAAAAAGGTACACAATCGAGATTAAGACCCTCAACAGCAAAAACCTCGACATCAACATCCGTATCCCCGCCACTCTCCACTCCAAGGAACTCGAACTGCGCAGCCAGCTCTCCCGCTTGGAAAGAGGCAAGATAGACGTGTTCATCACCGAAGAAAACACCCAGAACGACTCTGCAACCCTCAACGGCGACCTGCTCACCTCTCGCTTCCAACAAGCCCAACAACTGGCACAACAACTAGGGTGCCACGAGACCAACCTGCTGCAAACCCTCCTCACCATGCCCGACCTCTGGGCATCGGCTACCGACACCGACATACCCGACTCCGAATGGACGCTCCTCTCACAGGTCTTCGACCAGGCCATCGACCTCGTGCAGCAATTCCGCCTAGAAGAAGGAACTATCCTTGCAGCCGACTTTGTCAAACATGTCGACCTGATCGAGCAGAAACTCAACGCCATTCCACCCTACGAAAACGAACGCATCGATACTGCCAAAGAACGCATACGGCGCTACTTTGCCGAGAGCGCCATCAAGGAGGCCGACCCCAACCGCTTCGAACAGGAACTCATCTATTATCTGGAGAAACTCGACATCACCGAAGAGAAGATACGCCTAGCCAAACACATCGACTATTTCCGCAGCACTATGGACACCGAAGAGAGCAGCGGCAAGAAACTCGGCTTCATCGCCCAAGAGATGGGGCGCGAGATAAACACCATCGGCTCCAAGGCCAACCACGTAGAAATACAGAAACTGGTAGTCCAGATGAAGGACGAACTAGAAAAAATAAAAGAGCAGCTGGGCAACATCCTCTAGCCCTACCGACACCTAAAAGGGTGTCACAAGAAGTCCGAAGGACTAAAAAACATGCGGGGGCGTTAGCTCCCGCTTTTTTTTTGCACGTACATTATACCCCCGGCAAACCAATGCTACAGGGAGCTCTGCTTGTGCTGCCTAATCACACCTAGCATGTACAAGAAAAAAGAAGAGGCATTCTTGCGAACGCCTCTTTCTTTGAAAAAAACAATGAATACGAAACTATTCTTTTTCCACTATTCGGAATTGCGATTAGCGGACGATCAGCTTCTCGACCTTGCTGAACTTGTCGTTGGTGATACGGACGAAGTAAGCACCCTTGGCAAGACCATTGAGGTTGATAACCTGAGGAGTCTCAGCATTGATGTTCTGGTTGTAAACCACGCGGCCGCTCATGTCGATGAGCATGCAGTTCACCATGCCGCTGACACCCTGGACGTTCAGGTTGACCTGAGAAGTGGCGGGGTTGGGCTGGAGGTTCATGCGGACATTGGAGGCAACGGGATCGATGCTTTGGTGAGTGGTATCCTCAGCGAAGGCGAAGGAGATAGTGTGGTTGCCCTGAATGTTAGTAAACGAATACTGGTAGGCAAGGGTATTTTGACTGGTATCTTCAATGATGTGGAAGTTTCTGTCACCAGTCTCAGTTTCTTCATCCCAAGCTTGAACGGGCTCACCGTCAACCAACACAGTGGCGACACAGTGAGAGAAAGCAAAACCGGTAATGGTAGCGGTAGAACCGTGTACGGGGTGGATAGTCTCACCGCAGACAGAGAGACCTGCGTATGCAACTTCACCATAGTCTTCGCCTTCGCAGGACACCTCGACGTCGTGACGCTCAACTTCCTGACGAGGACCAACAATCATGCGGATCATAGGATTGTTGTCGATGTAATAGCTGCTGAAAGTACCATCGGGTCTGAAAGGATCATAGACATAGTTCTGATACTGGTTGACAACAAAGCGGCTAGCATACTTGGCAGTAGCCTCGTCGTTGGCAAAGTAGATGATGGTGTCATAGGTGTCGGGGCGAGTGGGAGAAGCCACACGGTAGTTACCCAGAGCCTCGTTAGCAAGTGCGAAGTATGCATCTTCCTCCATGCTGTAACCAATACGATAGCTCGTGTTGGGCTCGAGAGCGGGCTGCTCGGGGAAGTCGATATAGATAGTGTTGTAGTTACCAAGGGTGAGGTAACCAGCGCTGTTACGGCCAATGATGGTGCTGTCGTTCACATCGCTGCTGGTGATTTCCTTCACATTGGCACCGGTGTTCATCGAACGGAAGCCAACTTGACCGCCATCATACTCGTCATAGGCGAGGTAGGCAGAGAGTCTGGCACCAGTGTTGTGGTAGCCTCTAACGGGAGAAGCAACCAGCTCGACACCGTGGATAACCCAATCGGTAGGAACTTCAGCGTCGGTGGTGAAGCGGGAGGTTACCTGATAACCGGCATTGTAGTAGTGGACATCATCGGGATCCTCGGTGACGAACCACTGACCATCGTAGACGTAGCCAAACAGGTAGTAGTTGTAAGGGCTGTAGGTGAGAACACCATTGTCATGGCCCCAACGATACTTGGTGTTGTTGTCGTAGGCACCCATAACCTGATAATACATGGTGTCGTAGTTGATGGTGAGGCTGTCGGAAACAACGGAAACATACAGATAGTTGTCGCCAAGGGTCTGAGTGGGGAGGTCAACACCCGAACCGTGAGGAGTGTGGTCAATGTAGGCATACCAACCACGATACTCGAGAGAGTCAACACCGAGCCAACCAGCGCGGTCGACATAGATAGACTTGGTGTCATCGATATTCACAGTACCGTTGTTGAAAGCGTCAATCTCGGTGGCCACATCCATGGTGGCGGGGAGGTGATACATCTTCACATTGGTGTTGGTCTGGTTGAAAGCACCATTGTTGAGCACATTGCTGTACCAAGCGGGGTTGATCTTCATGCCCTGAGGAATCATACCATAGTTACCCTCGACATACTCCTGATCGTATTTGACCATACGGTTGTTTTCGCCAGGAACAAGAGCGACGTCGTCGATGCACCAGAAATAACCATAGGCGTTACGGGTGGAATTGAGTGATTTGTAGCGGATACGGAAATCGAGGTCTTGGACATTGCCAGCTGCATAGGGCAGGTAGTAGGTGATGACACCACGGAGAGAGCCGTTGACAGAGATATCAACGCCACGGACATTGATTTCCATCTCGTTCCAAGTGGTGTTGTCGGTGCAATAGTCAACATAGCAGTAATCATAATATTTACGATAGTACTGATAGAACTGCACATCAACACGCTGTACACCAGTAGCGTCGATATTCTCGAAAAGAATATAGGCGTTGAAGTTACCCGAGTTTTGGGTACGCTGGTCGTAGAGGGACATCATCATGAAGCCGTTCTCGGTAGAAGAGACGGAGGTGTCCAGGTAGCCGGAGAGGTAGGAAGCGAACTGAGCCACGCCGCCAAAGTATTGCTGTGCGAGGGCGGAGTAGGTGGTGGCATAGGTTGCCAACGTTGCTGAGTCAGAGCTGGTGATACGCTGCCATGTAGCATAATCGTAGTTTTCAGCATGGCCTTCGAGACCACCAAGGATAACATTGGTAGAGTAGCCCTGGTTGTCAGCAGAGAAGTCACAGGTGAAGATAGGCGTAGCATCCTTGGTGAAGATCGAACTCTGAGATTCTTTCTGCACCTGGGCTGCCTTGGCAGTTGCCTTAAACTCACCCTTCATGCGAGGAGTAGCGGTCTGTGCAAAAACAAACGTTGCGCACAGAGCGAAAGTGAGAACCATTAATGTTTTTTTCATTGTTGTTTGTGATTTTGATGAATAAATTAACTTCAATTTTATAACATTCAAAACTCTCATTCATAATTCCTTTCGGCACTATTGTGAGGGTCTTTTCAGTTTTACAAATACGATGCAAATATATAGCTTTTTTTTGACATGGAATGTTTTTTTCATCATTTTAATTATTTTTCACCATACGGACGCCTTGTCTACGCACTCCCTATACCCTCTCTCTGCTCCTTAGTCAATCCTTTACCCCCTTCTTTTTCGCATAGGCAAGCGAAGAAGGCTCCTCCCGCCTACGGCATGCCGACGAATGACGCCCAAAGCCACCCCATGCGGAGCCTTGCGGTAGCGAAATCCCGTTTCCCAACCAGCGAGAGCGAGGTCTGGAACTGAACTATGGGCTGCCCTCTGAAATCTGCCGGCCCCGATGCCGGCAGGCCTGCCTCGAAGGGAAGGCAAAGCCCGCCGACCGCCCTCTTGCTGGGCAAACACGCGCATTTTTGCACTCGCGATACAATAAAAAACGAAAAATAGAGTTAATAGCTTTTAGATGTCGTAGACGGCGACCCCACCACACAGCCCCGCCCCGACATTGGCGGAAGAAAGACCGCTCTTTATTTTATATAGAATGAAACAATATTTTTATATCGCAACCCTGCTGCTACTGCTTGCCTCCTGTGCGGGAGGTCGGCAGGCCGCCACTGAGACCGAGAGCCCCTACCGTCGCAAGCCGATAGTGGAGGTCACCGCGTCGGAACTGAAGGCCGACAGCGCACTCATCGAGGCGACTACACAGATGCTGCTCGGCCACCGCGAGGAGGCCATCGAACGCTACCGCCGCCTGCTGAAGGACTCGGCCACCTATTCGCCCGCCCACTACGAGCTGGGACGCGCCTACCTGTCCATGGGATGGGTCGACAGCGCCTTGGTACACACACGACAGGCCTGCCACCTGGACGAGGACAACGTGTGGTATCGCATATTGCTGACGCGGGTGTACGAGATGAAGCAGGACCCCAAGAACCTTCTGGCGACATGGGAGGACATCGTCAAGCGGAATCCCGACGTGCTCAACTACTACTACGACCTCTCGAACGCCTATCTGACCACGGGCAACGTGCCGGGGAGCATCGAGGTGCTCGACCGCGTGGAACGCCGATACGGAGTGACGGAGGAGGTGTCGTTGCAGAAGCATAAGCTGTGGATGGCCATCAACAAGCCCGAGAAGGCGCGCCGCGAGTTGGAACGCCTGGCCGAGGCCATGCCCAACGAGGTGCGCTACAACGCCATCCTGGCCGAGAGCTACATGAGCGAGAAGAACTACGCAAAGGCCCTGACCTACTACCAACGCATATTGGCAGCCCAGCCCAACGACGAGAACATACATATCGCGCTGGCATCGTGCTACAACGCGATGGGCAACCTGCAGGCGGCCTACAACCACCTGCGCCTAGGGGTGCTGAACCGGAGCGTGGATGGCAAGCATCGGCTGCAGTACCTCACCGAGTTTATGAAAGACCAGAAGTTCTTTGCCGCCTACAACCGTGAGTGCTACCTTCTGGCCGACACCGTCGCCGCCCAATGCACCGAGGACGACGGCCACCACTTCCCCTACGGGTTGCTGCTGGCAGCGCAGGAGCGCTATGCCGAGGCGGCCAAGCAGTTCACCCTGCACCTGGAGCACGACAAGAGCCAATATGCCATTTGGGAGGCGCTGTTGATGTGCGAGTCGCAGCTGCCCGACCACCGCGACCAACTGCTGGAGCATGCCTTGGCCGCTACCGAGCTTTTCCCGCTGCACCTGCGCCCCTATCTGATATTGGCCGCCACCTACCTGGAACTGGGCGACTGCAAGCAGGCGCTCCTCTACATAAACCGCGGGCTGATGGTGGCGCCCAGCGACGCAACCGTGAATGAGATAAACCACAAAATAAAAGAGACATGTCACGAAGACTGAGCCTTACGGCACTGACCCTGGCACTGCTGACGCTGTCGCTGGCAGGCTGCCGCCTGCATCGCGAGGCGACACGCGGCACCGCCCCCTCCCACACGGAGACATCCACCCCCACCGACCCTGCCACACCGCCCGCCTATGTGCCCCATTACTACACCTCCAACTTCACCTGCTCCACCCAAGGCATCACCGCCAAGGGGCAGTTGCGTCTGCAGGCCGACAGCGTGTTGTGGGCCAGCGCGTCGAAGGTGATCGAACTGGGGCGCGCCCGACTGACACGCGACTCGGTGATAGTGCACGTGAAGCTGACCAACAGCTGTTTCAAGGGGACCTATATCGACCTCTACCGCCGCTTCCGCTACCGCACTAGCTTTGACGAGGTGGTCAAGATGGTCACCGCCGACGATGCCGAGGCACAGATAGCCAATCTGCTGAAAGCCCTCAACGTGGATGCCGAGGTGAAGCTGGAACCCTGGCAGCAGGCCGACCGCCTCACCTTCCCGATAGCGATACCGACAAATGCCAAACCATTATAAGCTATGAAAAAGACCACTTTACTCCTATTGTTGGCAGCATGTGCCTGCAGGACGCTTGCCCAAACACCCGAGAAATCGGATGTGCCCATCTCGTTCGACACAGTGGGTGCCGACACCTCCCGTGCGATAGCGATTGTGGACAACTATTTGAAGAAGGTAGACTTCAGCCAATCCCGCACCGACAGCGTGCTGTGCGTAGTGTCGTATGTGGTGGACCGCAGCCATCCGCACGACACCATGACCATCTACCGATGGTATATGCAGCCACGTTACAACCGCATCGAGATATGGCAAAATGGCCGTATGGAGAACGCCTTCCACTCGGACGGGGTGAAGCTGTTTCGCAAGTTCCACACAGGCCGACGGGAATGGGCCGACCTCACCCCCGACTCGTATTACAATACCACCATCCCCCTCGACATCAGAGGGGCGCTGTACGACTGGCGCAGCAAAGGGGCCGAGATGTACTATGCCGGAGAGGCACAGTTCAAGGGACAGACGGTAGACCGCGTGTTTGTCACCCAGCCCGAAATATTCGACCGCTACTACTTCTTTGAGCGTTCGACGGGTATGTTGGGGATGGTGCTAGAGGACGAGCACATCTTCGGCGACCGCATGAGGGGTCGGAACGCGGTGAAAGTCGACTGGCGGGCGTGGGAGGAATTTGTCCCCGTCCACGAGTTCTACCTGCCCAGACAGGAGTCGTACCAGATGGAGAGCCAAGTGGTAGTGATACAACATAATTATCACTACGAGGCACCTCAACTGAAACTATTCACCGAAGACTTCCGACTCAACCGATGAGCATATTCGACAATCCCGACGAGTACTACATGCAGCAGGCACTGCAGGAGGCCCGCGCCGCCTATGCGGAGGACGAGATACCTGTGGGAGCGGTAATCGTGAGCGGGGGCTCGATCATAGCCCGCGCACACAACAACACCGAGCGCCTGCACGACGTGACGGCCCACGCAGAGATGATAGCCTACACCGCCGCGGCAAACACGCTGGATGCGAAATACCTGACCGAATGCACGCTGTATGTCACACTAGAGCCCTGCGCCATGTGTGCCGGGGCAGCCGGATGGACTCAGATAGGACGTATCGTATACGGCGCCTCCGACCCCAAACGGGGCTTCGAGCGCCTAGGCCGCGGGATGTTGCATCCCAAGACCACGGTCGTGGCGGGGGTGCTGAAGGAAGAGTGCGAGACCCTGCTGAAAGAGTTTTTTCAGAAGAAGAGATAGGATAGAGAGGATAGATTTGATAGAAACATTATAGAAACATTTAAAATATTATAGAAACATTTAAAATATAGAATATATGAAACCTACATTACTAGTATTGGCTGCCGGTATGGGCAGCCGCTACGGCGGACTGAAACAGATGGACGGCGTGGGCCCCCACGGCGAAATCATCATGGACTACTCGGTGAACGACGCCATCCGTGCCGGCTTTGGCAAGGTGGTCTTTGTGATACGCCACAGCTTCGAACAGGAGTTTAAAAAGCACATCAATGCCGACCATTTCGGCAACCGCATCGAGGTGGAATACGCCTTCCAGGAGTTGGACTACCTGCCCGAGGGATTCACCGTTCCCGAAGGGAGAGAGAAACCCTGGGGCACCAACCACGCCATCCTGATGGCCAAGGACCACATCCACGAACCCTTTGCCATAATCAACGCCGACGACTTCTACGGCCAAGACGCATTCAAGGTGATGGGCGACCATCTGCGCACGCTGGAAGGCTCCAAGGGCAAATACTGCATGGTGGGCTACCGCCTGGAGAATACGCTGAGCGAGAACGGCACCGTGTCGCGTGGCGTGTGCAACGTGGACGCCAACGGCCTGCTGGCCGGCATGACCGAGCGCACCAGCATCGGCCGCACGCCCAACGGCATTGAATATAAGGACACCGACGGCAGCATGCATCCCCTGCCCGCCGACGCCATCGTTTCGATGAACCTCTTCGGCTTCACGCCCGACTATTTCGTGGAGAGCGAGAAGCTGTTTGTCGACTGGCTGAAGGAGCATGGCAGCGAAATGAAGTCGGAGTACTACATCCCCTTTGCCGTCAACACCTTCATCAACAGCGGCTACGCCACCATGCGCGTGCTGAAGACCACCGCACAGTGGTTTGGCGTCACCTATAAGGAAGACCGCCCCATGGTGGTGGAACGCCTCGCCAAGCTGCACGAGCAGGGAGTGTACTAATATACTTCCCCGCCTGCGGCGGAAATCCAGGAATCTTGGAAAAATCAGATTCTCCTAAGATTTCTGGATTTCGCGAAGCGGGGTAATATTCAAACCCGCCCAAGGCGGAAATCTAGAAATCTTGGAAAAAAATGCTATAACTTCAAAAATGGTACCATTTGAATTTCTAGACTCTCTATCCTATGAGATTAGAGGTGCAGCAATGGATGTATACAACGAGCTGGGTCCAGGATTACTCGAATCGGTTTACGAGAAAGCGATGATTCATGAACTTCGCCTACGAGAAATTCAAGTCTCATCACAAATACCGACCCCTATAATATACAAAGGAGAAGTAATCGGAGATGAACTTAGGGTTGATTTGCTGGTGGACGACACAATAGTTGTTGAACTGAAATCGGTGGAAGAAATCAAAAAGGTACACTACAAACAGCTTCGAACCTATCTCAGGTTGCTGAACAGACCTGTCGGTTGGCTGATAAATTTCGGGGAAGGTGATTTCTCGCAAGGAATGATAAAGATAGAAAACAAAACCTTCAAAGCATAGATTTCCCAAGATTTCCAGATTTCGCGAAGCGGAAAAATATATACCCCCCGCCTGCGGCGGAAATCCAGAAATCTTGGAGAAATTATAGTTACATCAAAAATAGATTTCCCTAGGATTTCTGGATTTCGCGAAGCGGGGTAAATTTCAAACCCCGCCTGCGGCGGAAATCTAGAAATCTTTATGATTACTTCTCCCCATGGGAAAAAACGAAAATAATAATTTCCAGGATATCCAAAATTTCGCGAAGCGGGAGACTTTGGCATTTGCGAAGGAGCATCAAGGTGAGGATACCACGAGGCTGCTGCTGAGTGCCTCGCGGTATCCTTCAATTGATATGCATGCCGCTGTACAACAGATAGAGGGACTGCGCGTAGCACATGAGAAATGGCCTTCGTTGCTGCAATACAATGAGTTTCTGTATCCCCCAAAGCTTAACCGCGAACAGAGTTCCTCTGAAGCCACAGCTGAGCACAAAGCCCACCTGGCTGACGAGCTGTGCGGAGATAAGGCTTTTGTAACCGTCGCCGACCTTACGGGAGGTATGGGAATTGACAGCATTATGTTTGCACAGCGGGGGAAAATCATCCATCCGCAGAATACCCAAGTCCATACGCATGTGGACTATGTGGAGAGGGACGCAGGGCTCTGCTCGCTGATGGAACATAATCGACAAGTGCTGGGGCTAGAAAATATCACGGTAAACAATTGTGACTGCATAGATTGGCTTTCGACCGACAACCGCCACTATGACATCATATATATTGATCCGGCACGGCGTTCGTCGGCGGGCCGTAAGGTGTCGGCTTTTGAAGATTGCGAGCCAAATATCTTGGAACACATGCCGTTGTTGTGTTCGCATTGTCGTTGGCTTATCGTCAAAGCGTCACCTATGATTGACCTCAGTTTGGCCCAACGGCAACTGGGAGAGGTGGCGGAAGTACATATTGTCTCAGTTAAAGGCGAGTGCAAGGAGGTCCTTTTTGTATGTGGTTGCCATGAAGGCGAAATTGTGGTTCACTGTATTGTGAAGGGACACGGCGAGTTCTATGACATTGACTTCACGCAGAGCCAAGAGGCGGAGGCAGTCCCTAGCTTTGCCAGCGAGGTGGAGGACTACCTATACGAGCCCAGCCCCTCACTTATGAAAGGAGGGTGCTACAACAGCCTCTGCCGATGGTTTGGCATCAAGAAGCTGGCACGGAACACCCATCTATACACCGACAACCGATATCATGAGGACTTCCCTGGAAGGGTGTTCCAAGTGATGCAGCCTCTGACCCTCAACGCCAAGGAGGCCAAGCGAGCCATCCCCGAAGGAAAGGCACACGTAGTGGTGCGCAACTACCCTGTGGCAGCGAACGAACTCCAGAAAAAACTGGGCCTACGCGAAGGCGGAGAACTATTTGTCATTGCCACCACCCTGGGCCAGCGGCGGCTGGGGTGGCTCTGCAAGATGGTGTGAAGGGAATGCGCCCCCTAGAAAGGGCAAACAGAGGGGGACAGAGATTTTTTTCAACAAAAAAAGTGAATAAAAATAGAGTCAGATTTTGCCAATCCGAAAAATAGTTGTAATTTTGCATCCTCTTAGCATAGTGGCCAAAAGCCCTGTTTCATACCCGTTCAGGCTTGAAGACCAAAATGTTAGGATAAAATTATATGCCGACAAAATCGGTTCAAAAAGTTAGATATTGGGTATCCGTCACCCATGTTTGGCACAAAAAACCGACCGCGACGACAAAAAAAATTATAAACAGACAAAAGAAACATCATCGTTAAATAAAAAAATGGATCAATTAAGTTACAAGACCATCTCAGCCAACAAGAACACCGTCCAGAAGGAATGGGTGCTTGTGGATGCCGAGAACCAGACCGTAGGACGTCTTGCCACCCGCGTGGCGAACATCCTGAGAGGCAAGACCAAACCTTGCTACACCCCGCACGTTGACTGCGGCGACAACGTAATCATCATCAATGCTGAAAAGATTGTCTTCACCGGTAAGAAGATGACCGACAAGATTTATCAGCGCTACACCGGATACCCCGGCGGCCAGCGCGAGACCACACCTGCCAAGGTGCTCGCCGTCCACCCCGAGCGCATCCTCGAACACGCCATCCGTGGTATGCTTCCTAAGAACCGTCTTGGCGCTGCCCTGTACCGCAACCTCCATGTGTATGCCGGTCCCGAGCATCCCCATCAGGGTCAGAACCCCAAAGTAATCAATATTAACGACGTTAGATAATACATAATATGGAAGTAATCAACACCATTGGTAGAAGAAAATGCTCCGTTGCCCGTATCTACATGACCCCTGGCGACGGCAAAATCATTGTCAACAAACGCGACTATAAAGAGTATTTCCCCACTGGCCCGCTGCAGTACATTGTCAACCAGGCTTTCCAGGTTGCCGGTGCTGAAGGCAAATGGGACGTGAAAGCCAACCTCGACGGCGGCGGCATCACCGGCCAGGCCCAGGCCCTGCGCATGGCTATCGCCCGCGCCCTGTGCGAGAACAACATCGAGGACCGCTCCGCCCTGAAGAAGGAAGGTTTCCTGATGCGTGACCCCCGTATGGTTGAGCGTAAGAAACCCGGTCAGCCCAAGGCCCGTAAACGTTTCCAGTTCAGCAAACGTTAGTGGTATATTTTTGGATTTCGGAATTGGAGTTGTCGGAATTATCGGAGTAATCAGATTGTTCAGGACCCATCTCTCAAAATCCAACATCAATTAAAGTTTAGAATCCAAATTGCCGAGACACTCCGCCGGGTTGCCAGTTCTGCTGCCTAAGGCAAAAGCAGAAAAACCCGACACACAGAAAGGACTACTCGCCAATTGGTAAACAACGGAATGTAAACAATAAGAAACAAGAAATAATGACTGAATTAAAGTTTGAAGAATTACTAGACGCTGGCTGTCATTTTGGCCACCTCAAGAGAAAATGGAATCCCAAAATGGCTCCCTATATCTTCAAGGAGCATAACGGTATCCACGTTATTGACCTGCAGAAGACCATCGCCAAGGCCGACGAGGCCGCCACTGCCCTGAAACAGGTTGCCAAGAGCGGCAAGAAGGTGCTTTTCGTCGCCACCAAAAAACAGGCTAAGGACATCGTCGCCGAAATGGCCAAGAGCGTTGACATGCCCTTCGTGACCGAGCGTTGGCCCGGCGGTATGCTCACCAACTTCACCACCATCCGCAAGGCCGTGAAGAAGATGAACAGCCTCGACCAGCTGATGCACGACAAGGATTTCAACAACATCAGCAAACGCGAGCGTCTGCAGGTGCAGCGCGAACGTGCCAAGCTCGACAAGAACCTGGGTTCTATCGCCGACCTGAACCGTCTGCCCAGCGCCCTGTTCGTCATCGACATCAACAAGGAGCACATTGCCGTCGCCGAGGCACGCCGTCTGAACATCCCCACTTTCGCAATCGTCGATACCAACTGCAACCCCGACCTTATCGACTTCCCCATCCCCGCTAACGATGATGCTT
>CAMYZD010000005.1 GCA_947303735.1 uncultured Bacteroidales bacterium
CCTTCTCTGGCACCTGTTTGGGCGCGGCCTTCTAGCTCCATCTTACCGAGGCGCAAGGTGACGCCGAAGGTCACGTAGCGGCTGTTGTACTTGGCGTCGTAGGTGGTGGTGTTATAAGGGTTGATTTTGGTAACGCCCCAACCGCTCCAGTTGAATATGTCGCTGGCGTTGAAATAGAGCGACAGCTTGCGGTCGAAGAAGTCGGCACTCATACCCAAGTCTATCGCCTTACGTTCGTGGCTCACCTCTAGTTTGGACCAGCCGTGGCCGGGGCTGTTGTAGCGTCCGCTCACAAACACCTCAAGCTTGTTCCACAGCTTTGCCCATATCTTACCACGGATGTTCCACGACACCATGCGGTCCTCCACGGGAGGTTCGCCAGGACGCGCAATGACGCTATACCAGTCGTCGGTAAGGCCTGCGTTGAGACGCACATTGAAGAATCCCGTGGGACGATACATGCAGTTGGCATTGATCGAGAATTGCCGGCCGTCGCTGCCGTTGAAGGGCATAGTGTAGTCCACCACACGGCCAAAGAAAGGCACATAACGGGCATCGGTAATACTGTTGATATCGTCCAGCTCGGCACGATAAGAGGCACTTATGCCCACGGAGCCAAACTTCGAGAAGTATTTGTCCCACGACAAGTCGGCATTGTGGGTGTAGCTGGGCTCAAGCAGCGGGTTGCCGGTCGTGACGCTTTCCACAAAGTATCGCACATAGCTGCTCATCATGCCTGCAGTGGGTTTTATCGTATTCATGCGGTAGCTGAGGCTGAAGTTGTGCATATCCTTGGTACGATAGCTCATGTTCACTGAAGGCGAGAGGGTGAAATTGTGCGTAGTGACGTCATATTCGGGCAGTCCCTCGTGCCAGTCGTGCACGAAGGCGTAGCGTCCCCGTACGCCCAATTTCAGGGTGTAGTTGCCCCATTTTCTCCGCCATGTTAGATAGCCGTCTAGTCCGTAGCCGGGTGTGTGGTTGGTGTCGGAACGTAGTTGGTCGCAAAGGAATGTGTTGAGGGTGTAGTCGAACGTGTCGCGCAGTAAGTACTCGTTGTCGCTTTCTATCTCCACGCTGATACCTGCCTCAATCTCGCCCTTCTTGCTATAGGGCAGGGAGTATTCCACACCTAGGGACCCGCTGCCGCTAAACATTCGGCTGGCGTTCTGCTCATTGTAGCTCATCTGGGGTTGGTAGAAATAGTTGCAATTGTTGTTGCTGCTGCTTCTGTTTCCCCAGAAATTGCCGTTAAAGTCGACCGACAGCTGGTGCCCCTCATTGTTGAACTTATGGGTAAAGTCGATGCCGCCATAGCCGCCATAGCTTAGATTGCGCGAGTTGCTTTCTTTCAGATTGCTGTAGTCGCCCGGGTTGAAAATGAACTCCGTGCGTGTCATCTCGCTGGTAGACTGGCTCTTCGACCAGCTAGGATAGGCGCCGAACCAGCCCGAGATACGATTCATCGAGTCAAACTCATAACTGGCGTTCAAACTGGTCCACATAAAGTTGTTGCGGCTGCTGTCTGTGTTGTTGTAGTCCCATTGACGCGACAGCACGCTGTCTTCGTCAAACATGCTGCCTTCGCCTTTGGTGGTGTATAGGTTCTTACTGCCGTTATAGCTTACGTAGGCGCTGATGTTGAACTTCTCGTTGCTGTAGACATACGAAATCCAAGGTGAGATAGAGGGCCTCGATGAGCCGTTGGCACCTAGGCTGAGAAACGAATTTTTCAGCATCCGCTGGTTGGTGACGATGTTCACCACGGGGCTGCCGCCGCCGTAACGTGCGGAGGGGTTCTTCATCACCTCGATGCGGTCGATGCTGTTGGCGGGCAGCATCTTGATGTATTGCTTCAACGCCTCGCCCTCGAGGTGCGAGGGGCGGTCGTTGATCCACACCGTCACGCTTTGGCCGTTCAACGTCACATTGCCCTCCACATCCACCTCCACGCCGGGGGCGTTCTGCAAGGCATCGCTGGCGTTGCCGGTTTGGATGGAGGCATCCTCTGCCACATTGTAGAGATTCTTCTCGCCGTCCACGGTGTAGAGCGGGCGTTTCTCGGTCACCTTCACCACGTCGAGCAGCATAGCGCCCTCGTGCATCACTAGGGTGCCCATATCTATCTTGCCCAGCCCTGTGGGGCCGCCGTCGCGTGTGTTGGGCACCGCTACAAAACGGGTTTCGTAGCCCATAGCCGAGAGGCGCAGCACAGTGGCGATAGTGTCGTTTTTGATGCTAAACACCCCTTGCTCGTCGGTAATCACGCCCCGTAGGAATGTCGTGTCTGTTGCTCGCATCATGGCGATGTTGGCAAAGGGGATGGGCTGTTTGTCCTTAGCACTCTGCAGTTTGCCTGTTACAATCATTTGTGCGTGGCTGCCCAAACTTAAGCCAAGCATGAAGAGGCATGTAGCAAATGACAATAGTCGGTGTTTCATCGGATAGGGGTGTTTTTGTGTAAAACAATCGTTGAATTTTAATTTTTCTTAACGTGAAACTCCGTCTTTTAGTATATGGCCTTTCATTTTTTTATATATCTAGTCTATATGATGATGACAAGGCGTTGATAAATAGGATGCTTGGTTTGCTGGTTCCTCTCAACGTATGCTTTCCTAGCTCTGCCTGTCGCTACTCGGCGCATCCCATCTCTCTTTCTTTAGAATAAGTAGGGGAGCCAATAGGGTGTGAGGGTGTATTGGGATTTGATTGCAGAATTGGCCGTACAAAATCTTTGGCTTTTCTGCTTTTATTGTTATATTTTATTTTTTTTGTATTTTTGCACGATGAATACTAATGCGGTACGAAATATGAAAGATAGGCGTAACTCATTGATAGTTTTGAAATCAACACTCGGAAGACTTCCGTCGTATTACTGCGAAATCGAAAATCGTATAGCGCGGGGAGATGAATTTGTTTCCTCAACCTCCATTGCCGAGAGCCTTGGCATCAACCCTGTGCAGGTGCGTAAGGATTTGGCGAGTATTAGTTCTGAACCGGGACTCCCCAAAAAGGGGTTCCATATTGACAAATTGCTTGAGGATTTAAAGGTGTACCTTGGATATGACCGCTCCGACGAAGCCGTGTTGGTGGGTGTGGGTGCTTTAGGGCACGTGCTGCTGCACTATGGAGGCTTCGCCAAATACGGGCTTGAGATTGTGGCGGGTTTCGACATCGACCCCAAGGAGAAGAAAGTGGGCGAAAAACACGTGCTTCATATTGATAAGATGGTTCCGTTCCTCAAACGAACACATATCAATATCGGTATCATTGCTGTCCCCACTTCCGAAGCACAAGGCGTGGCGGATATGTTGGTGGCGGCTGGTGTTCAGGCGATTTGGAACTTTGCGCCCACCACGCTCAATCTGCCCGACAATATACTTGTTAAAAATGAGAATCTCGCGGCTTCGCTCGCGCTCCTCTCCTCAGAATTGCATAGACGAAAGGAACCAAATCGGAATACTGTTTGAGAAAAAATAGTATTTTTACTTTTTTTATCGATAAAAAAAGTATAATTAAAGAAAAAGTTGTATATTTGCAGTGCCAAATAGGAAGTATTATTTGCGCAAAAAGTAAGTATATCAATAAAATAGATAAAAATAGACGAATAATAAAATGACAAAAAATCAGAATTTCCGTACTGAGAGCGACCTGCTTGGTACTAAAAATGTTCCCGAAGAGGCTCTTTATGGTGTCCAAACGGCTCGTGCCATGGAAAATTTCCATATTAGCGGTCAACTGTTGAGCAGCTACCCTAACTTTATCCGCGGTATGGCGTTTACGAAGAAGGCAGCCGCTATGGCTAACGTGGAGGTGGGTATGATCACACCAGAGCAGGGTGAGGCCATCATGTGGGCGTGCGACCAACTGGTGGATGGCAAGTATCACGACCAATTCCCTATCGATATGATTCAGGGTGGCGCTGGTACGTCGACCAATATGTGCGCTAACGAGGTGATTGCTAACCTCGCCCTTGAGCGCATGGGCTACCAGCGTGGCGAATATCAGTATTGCTCGCCCAACGATGTGGTGAACGCTTCGCAGTCGACCAACGACGCCTACCCCTGCGCCATACATATGGCGCTGGCTTTGGAGCATCTGTCGTTTATGCCCCATTTGGAAGAGATGATTGCCGCCCTCGACGCCAAGAGCAAGGAGTTTGCCCACGTGGTGAAGATGGGTCGCACCCAGCTGCAGGACGCTGTGCCGATGACCCTCGGACAGACGTTCGGCGCTTTTGCCGACTCGCTGCGCGTAGAGTATAAGAATTTGAGAATCACGGCTGACGAGTTTCTTGTGGTGAATATGGGCGCTACGGCTATCGGCACGGGTATCTGCTCGAAACCGGGCTACAGCGAAGCGTGTGTGAAGGCACTGCGTAAGATAACGGGTTGGAACATATCGCTGGCAGACAACCTGATTGAGGCTACTAGTGCCACAACCTGCATGATTGCCTACAGCGCCGCTATGAAACGTTTGGCCATCAAGATTAACAAGATGTGCAACGACTTGCGCCTACTGTCGAGCGGTCCCCGCTGCGGATTGAACGAGATACATCTACCCGAACGCCAACCGGGAAGCAGCATCATGCCCGGCAAGGTGAATCCTGTTATTCCCGAGGTGATGAACCAGGTATGCTACCGCGTGATAGGCAACGATATGACCATAAGCTTGGCAAGCGACAACGGTCAGTTGGAACTGAATGTGATGGAACCCGTTATCGCCTACACCATTTTCGAGAGTATCCACCTGCTGGAGAACGGGTTGGACACGTTGAGAACGCTCTGTATCGACGGCATCGTGGCCAACGAGGAGCGCTGCCGCCAGCTGGTGGAGCACAGCATCGGTATCGTCACCGTGCTTAACCCCATTATCGGCTACAAGCAGAGCACCAAGATTGCCAAAGAGGCCGCAGAGACGGGCAGGGGTGTATATGAGCTGGTGCTGGAGCATGGCCTGCTGACCAAAGAGCAGCTGGACCGCATACTGAAGCCTGAGAATATGCTAAGACCTGTTGAGATTGACTTGAAAGTTGAAAAATAGAATCTGTTGATTCGTTAATGTGTCAATTCGTTACGCTCTAATATAACATATGACTGAATTTTACCATATAGTCTCTATGTCGCGTCCTTTCAGGACGCTGGATAGTAGGGTTATTCAAGACCCCATACTGCGAAACCTATCGGTTTCTTGTATGGGGTTTCTTCGAGACGTTGCTGCATCTCGGCATAGCTCGAACGAGTTCGGCTCTGCGCTCGACTTTGCAACGTTATTGAGATTCAGCCTCTTCGAGGCTGTAAAAAATCAGTCAGATATAGCATAAGAGCGATTCGTTAATCAAAGAATCACACATTCACACGTTAACAGATTCATCACTAATTTCAATTTTAAACTTTCAACATGATTCATTAATAATGTCAAAATGATAAAAATAAAAAAGGGTCTCGACCTGCCGATAACTGGTGCCGCGGAGCGTAGGATTTCTTACGCCCGCGACATTAGTTTCTATGCTGTGCGGCCGACAGACTATGTGGGGCTGGTCCCTAGGCTGTTGGTGGCAGAAGGCGAAAGGGTGTCGGCTGGCGATGCACTGATGTGCGACAAAAACGACGAGCGCGTGCGGTTTGTTGCTCCGGTGAGCGGTGTGGTGAAGGCAGTGGTGCGCGGAGAGAAACGCAAGCTGCTGGCCGTAGTGGTGGAGCGCGAAGGACGGGAGAATGCAGAAAGGGAGATAATTGAAAATGGACATACCTCGGTCACCGACCGCCCCTCGAAAGATGAGACGGCTGCGACTGCCAACTTTCAACTTTCAACTTTCAACTCTCAACTTTTAAAAGAAGCGATGCTGCAGCAGGGGCTGTGGCCTATGCTGAGGCAACGGCCGTTTGGCACCGTGGCCAATCCCGACGACATGCCTAAGGCTATAGTGGTGAGCTGTTTCGACAGCGCGCCGCTGGCACCCGACTATGACTTTGCCCTGCAGGGTCGTGAGCAGGACTTGTGTAAGGGGTTGGAGGCTCTGGCTTCGCTCGGCGCTGGCTGCCTGTATGTGTGTTTCCGTCCCGGACAACGGCTGGCAGGAGTGGTAGGACAGTATAGCCCACTGCATCGCAACGATGTGAAGGTGGTGTTTGTAGAGGGACCACACCCTGCTGGGAATATCGGCACGCAGATTGCGCAGCTATGTCCCATCAACAAGGGTGAGAGGGTCTGGACAATGACACCGCAGGATGTGGCGGTGCTGGGGCACTGGGTGGAGACTGGCGAGTATAGACCAGAGCGTGTGATCGCTGTGGCTGGTCCGCAGGCGAAAAATCCACAATACTACCGCATTGTGGCGGGTGCTTGTGTGGAGCATATCGTGCGTTCGCAGTTGCTGAATCCCGACTACCCCGCATTGAAAATGGCTGACGAGAGTTTGAAGCAGGTGCGAGTGGTGTCGGGTAATGTGTTGAGCGGCGAGAAGATTGCCTTCGACGGCTTTATTGGTGCCTATGACAGCCTGCTGACTTTGCTGCCCGAGGGCGACTACTACGACTTTATGGGGTGGCTGCTACCGGGGTTGAAAAAGCATAGTTTCTCACGCACGTTCCTCAGCGGATTTATGCCCGAGTGGAAGGGGTTGAATCTGAAGTTTGACACCAACCGTCACGGTGATGTGCGCTCGTTTGTGTTTACGGGCAACTTCGAGCGGGTGTTTCCCTTCGACATCTATCCCCTGCAACTTATCAAGGCCTGCATCGTGGGCGATATGGAGCTGCAGGAGAAGTTGGGCATATACGAGGTGGAACCCGAGGATTTTGCTTTGTGTGAATATATCGATGTGTCGAAGACCGACATCCAGCCGATCATCCGTGAGGCGCTGGAGAAGTTGAGAAAGGAGGAAGCCTAATGTTTGACGGATTGCGCAATTTCATAACGAAAATTAAACCCAACTTTGTGGAAGGGGGCAAGTTTGCCTGGCTGCAGAGTACGTTCGAGGCGTTTGAGACATTTGCCTTTACACCTAACACGGTGACCCATCGCGGCAGCCATGTGCGCGATGCGGTGGACATGAAGCGGGCGATGATCACGGTGGTGATTGCCTTGCTGCCCGCACTGCTCTTCGGCATGTGGAATGTGGGCTACCAGACGTCGCTGACGGCTGAGTGGTGGCCCTACGAACAGGGGAGCGCCGCCAGTTGGTGGTATTGCCTGTGGTTCGGGTTCCTGAGGATGCTGCCTTTGATAGTGGTGTCCTATCTGGTGGGTTTGGGTATTGAGTTTATGTTCGCCCAAATACGCCACCACGAGGTGAACGAGGGCTATCTGGTGACGGGTCTGATTATCCCGATGATAGTGCCTGTCACTACGCCGTTGTGGCAGCTGGCACTGGCAGTGGCCTTTGCCGTGGTGCTGGGCAAGGAGGTGTTTGGCGGCTCGGGTATGAACTTCTTGAACCCTGCCTTGGTGGCCAGAGCATTTCTGTTTTTCAGCTATCCAACCCACATGTCGGGCGACTCGGTGTGGATTGCTGCCGACTTATGGGGCAGCGATGCCATAGCGGGTGCCACTCCGCTGGGTGAGCTGGCAGCAGGCTCGATGCCGACGGCTTCGGCATTGGACATGCTGATAGGAACCATTCCTGGCAGCACTTGCGAGACTTCGGTGATAGCCATCCTTCTGGGTGCATTGGTGCTGTTGGTGAGCGGTATTGCCAGTTGGCGCATTATGCTGAGTGTGGTGCTCGGTGGTGGGCTGATGGGGCTGCTGTTTAACTGCATCGGTGCCAACGCCTACATGCAGGTGCCTTTCTACTACCACTATCTGCTGGGAGGCTTCATGTTCGGTGCCGTGTTTATGGCTACTGACCCTGTCACCTCGGCTCAGACCAATGTGGGCAAGTGGATATATGGGTTGTTGATAGGTGCGTTTGCCGTGTTGCTGAGGGTGTTGAATCCCGCCTACCCCGAGGGGATGATGCTGAGCATATTGTTGATGAACAGTTTCGCTCCGCTGATAGACCACTGTGTGGTGGCGAGGAATATAGGGCGGCGAGCGAAGCGAGCCGCTAGAAAGGAGGTGGCGTAATGAATAAATTTAGTAACAGATATATCTTCATCTACTCAGCGGTATTGGTGGCCGTGGTGGCCGTGGTGTTGACGGTGGTGAGCATGAGTTTGCAGCCACTGCAAGAGCGTAACCGACAGGCTGAGACCAAACAGATGATATTGAAAACTATCGGGGTAGAGGCTACTCGCGACAACGCTGACGAGCTGTACGGCGAGTACGTCACTGAGGAAGAGCTTGGTGACGGCAGCCGATATTATACATTCGAAGGCGGATGTATAATCCCCCTGCAGGGCAACGGTCTGTGGGGTCCGATATGGGGGTATCTTGCGATGGATGAGACGAAGACCATCGTGGGCGCCGTTTTCGACCACAAAGGAGAAACTCCCGGTCTCGGAGGCGAGATTGCTAGTGATAAGTTTGCCAGTCGATTCGTCGGAAAGAGTTGGCTGAAGCCTATCGTCTTGAAGAAAAACGCTGATAAAAACAGCCAATATGAGGTGGATGCCATCAGCGGTGGCACGATGACCAGCAACGGAGTGACTGCCATGCTGGCCAAGGCTCACGAGAAGTATGGTATGCTAGCAGTTGCAGCCTCATCGACCGACAAAACAGCAGAGAGAAAGGAGGCTGAAAAATGAAGAAACTAGACCTTATCAAATTGCCCTTCAACAAGCAGAACCCTATTACCGTACAGGTGTTGGGCGTATGCTCTTGTCTGGCAGTCACTGCGCAATTGAAGCCAGCTGTGGTGATGGCTCTGTCTGTCACAGTGGTGGTGGCTTTGGCCAACTTGATAATCTCGCTGTTGCGAAAGACCATACCGCCCCGCATCCGCATCATCGTGCAGCTGGTGGTGGTGTCGATGTTGGTGGTGTTGGTCGACCAGGTGCTGAAGGCCTATATGTACGACGTAAGCAAGCAGCTGTCGGTGTTTGTGGGCTTGATCATCACCAACTGTATAGTGATGGGTCGCCTGGAGGCTTTTGCGATGAGCAATCCGCCACTGCCTTCGCTATTGGACGGCATTGGCAACGGACTTGGCTACAGTGTGGTATTGGTGACACTGGGCTTTGTGCGCGAATTGCTGGGCAGCGGCACTCTGTGGGGCTACCCTGTGATGGAGAAGATAGGACTCTTCAAGATTGGATATGAAAACAACGGACTGATGATTATGCCCCCGATGGCATTGATATTGGTGGGCATCATCATCTGGATACACCGAACACGTAATAAAGACTTACAAGAGCAATAGACATGGAATACATCAATATATTTGTCAAGTCGATATTTGTCGACAATATGATATTCGCCTTCTTCTTGGGCATGTGTTCCTATCTGGCGGTATCAAAGACTGTGAAGACCTCAGCGGGTCTAGGATTGGCAGTGACGTTTGTACTGGTGGTCACAGTGCCTGTAAACTATCTTATCAACAAATACCTGCTTTCGCCAGGGGCGTTGGCTTGGCTAAGCCCTAAACTGGCAGAGGTGGACCTCTCGTTCCTCAGTCTCATCATGTTCATAGCGGTTATTGCCGCCATAGTGCAGATAGTTGAGATGGTCATTGAGCGTTTCAGTCCTGCGCTCTACAACTCGCTGGGTATCTTCCTACCGCTGATAGCGGTGAACTGTGCAGTGCTGAGCGGGTCGCTCTTTATGCAGGAGCGGGGTTATGCCAATATCGGAGAGGCCACTTGCTTTGCCCTAGGCAGCGGCGTGGGTTGGTTTTTGGCCATCGTTGCCATCGCCGCCATCAGGGAGAAGCTGCGCTATAGCGCAATACCTCCTGCCCTGCGCGGAGTGGGTATCACTTTTATCATTACCGGCCTTATGGGGCTGGCGTTTATGTCATTTATGGGAATTAAACTATGATTACAACTACTATATTCACCGCGCTCGTCGTCATGGTGGCAGTCGTGCTGCTGCTGGTGGTGCTGCTATTGTTGCTGCGCGATAAGCTGCTGCCGACGGGCCAGGTTACCCTCACTATCAACGACGACCGCCAGATGCAGGTACCTACTGGAGGTACGCTCATCGCTACATTGGCAGAACAACATGTATATCTCCCTTCGGCTTGCGGCGGCAAAGGCTCCTGTGGGCAGTGCAAATGCCGTGTGGTAGAAGGGGGCGGCTCCATCCTGCCCACCGAGGTGGGCTTCTTCACCCGCAAACAGATTCAGGAACACTGGCGCTTAGGATGCCAGGTGAAGGTGAAGGAAGACCTGAAGATTGTCGTCCCGCAGTCTATACTCAGCATCAAGGAGTATGAATGCACGGTTATCTCCAACCGCAATGTGGCCACCTTTATCAAGGAGTTCAAGGTGCAGTTGCCTCCGGGCGAGCACATGGACTTTGCCCCCGGCTCTTATGCACAGATAAAGATACCCAAGTTCGACATCAGTTATGCCGACTACGACCGCGACTTGATAGGTGCCGAGTATTTGCCCTCGTGGGAGAAATTCAACATGTTCTCACTTCGTTGTGTCAACTCTGAGCCCACGGTGCGTGCCTACTCCATGGCCAACTATCCTGACGAGGGTGATGTGTTTATGCTCACTGTGCGTATCGCCACGCCACCGTTCAAGCCCGACCGCTCTGGCTTTATGGATGTGAACCCCGGTATAGCATCGTCCTACATCTTCTCGCTCAAACCGGGCGACAAGGTCGTCATGTCGGGACCTTATGGCGAGTTCCACATCAAAGACCATCCTGCCGACATGGCGGTGAAGCCCGAGATGATATGGGTGGGCGGAGGCGCAGGTATGGCTCCACTACGTGCCCAGATAATGCACATGACCCGCACCCTCCACACTACCGACCGTGCCATGCACTATTTCTATGGTGCCCGAGCATTGAACGAGGTGTTCTATCTTGACGACTTCCACCAGTTGGAACGTGATTTCCCCAACTTCCACTTCCATCTGGCACTCGACCGTCCCGACCCCACTGCCGATGCTGCTGGTGTGCCCTACACTGCAGGTTTTGTGCACAACGTCATGTACGACACCTACCTCAAAGACCATCCAGCCCCCGAAGACATAGAGTACTACATGTGCGGCCCCGGGCCCATGAGCGCCGCAGTGGTCAATATGCTTGACAATCTCGGTGTGGCTCCCGAGAATATTCTCTACGACGACTTTGGTGGCGGTGCCCCTGCCGGTAAATGATAACAAACACATTAACGAATATAATCATCAACACGTTCAAAGTAATATGAATTTACCCAAAATCCATTCCATCTCCAAGAAGATATGCGTCGCCCTGTTGGGAGGATTCCTGCTTATCTTCCTGCTGTTCCATGCCAGTGCCAATCTCCTAGTACTGCGACACGACGATGGCGCATGGTATAGTGCTTTCTGCCACTTTATGGGCACCAACTACATTGTCAAAGTGTTTGAAGTTGTCCTCTTTGGCTTCATAGCGCTGCACATCTGCTTCACCGCCTGGCTGTGGCTGACCAACCGTATGGCACGACCCGTGCGATACCACGTGGCCGGCAAAAGCAAGACCCATCCCGGCTCCAAGCTTATGATGTGGACAGGCATACTCATCTTTGTCTGCCTTCTCGTGCATTTCACCGACTTCTACTTCGTCAAACTCGGTTGGGTGAAAGGCGAGTATATGGCAAAAGTCGAAAAACTCCAGCAGATCGAAGCCTTGCAGACCCTCCAATTGTCATCCCAATTCGACATGACCCCCGAAGAGTTCGTAGACGAACTTGAAAGTCGCGCCACCGAACTATCGGCGATGGAGGGTGACTCTGCCGAGACCGCCCGCTACATCGCCCAATTGCGCGATGGGCTTGATGTGTACAATATCTTGCAGCGCGCCTATGACGAGGGCAATGTCACAGAAGATGGTGTGTGGATACGCCACCTCACCTACGACGAACGTCAGCTGCTGCGCGATGTGGCACCCGAGGCCGACCCCGAGCCCGACTTCTATTTCATGGTTCGCGAGAAGTTTAGCCATCTGCATATGGTCTTACTCTATCTGCTCTTCTTTGCCATCGTGTGGATCCATATGCGTCATGCATTCCCCTCGGCTTTTCAGACGTTGGGCCTCAGCAACTATAAGTATTACAACGTCATCGATCTGCTGGGCAAGCTCTATGCCTGGGTGGTGTGTCTGATGTTTGCCGCCGTGGTGATTTTAGTGTTCCTCGGACTATAACCTTCAACCTTCAACATTAAACTTTCAACTCGAATGAATCTAGATTCCAAAATACCCGAAGGTCCCCTTTCTGAAAAATGGACCAACTACAAAGCCAGCCAAAAGCTCGTCAACCCTGCCAACAAGCGCAAGATCGACATTATCGTCGTAGGCACTGGCCTTGCCGGTGCCTCCGCTGCCGCATCGCTGGGAGCTCTGGGCTTCAACGTGGATATTTTCTGTATACAGGATTCTCCCCGTCGCGCACATTCCATCGCTGCCCAAGGTGGCATCAACGCCGCAAAGAACTATCAGAACGACGGCGACAGTGTCGAACGCCTCTTCCGCGACACCATCAAGGGTGGCGACTACCGCGCACGCGAAGCCAACGTCTACCGTCTGGCTGAGGTGAGTGGCAACATTATCGACCAGTGTGTAGCGCAGGGTGTGCCCTTTGCTCGCGACTATGGCGGACTGCTCGACAACCGCTCTTTTGGTGGCGCTCAAGTCAGCCGTACTTTCTATGCTCGTGGGCAAACGGGTCAGCAGCTCCTACTCGGAGCCTATGGCGCCCTCAGCCGCGAAATAGCCCGCGGTAGCGTCCGCCTCCACGAACGTCATGAAATGATGGAGCTCGTCATTGTCGACGGACGTGCTCGCGGCATCATTGCCCGCAACCTGGTCACCGGAGCCTTAGAGCGCTATGCAGCCCATGCCGTGGTGGTGGCCTCGGGCGGCTATGGCAATGTCTACTACCTCTCCACCAACGCCATGAACAGCAACGGCAGTGCCGCATGGATCTGCCATAAGAAGGGTGCCGCCTTTGCCAATCCCTGCTATGTGCAGATACACCCCACCTGCATCCCCGTCCATGGCGACTACCAGTCCAAGCTCACCCTTATGAGCGAGAGCCTCCGCAACGACGGCCGCATCTGGGTGCCTAAGAAAAAAGAAGACTCCGAAGCCATCCGTCGTGGCGACAAGGGTCCCAACGACATCCCTGAAGCCGACCGCGACTACTATCTCGAGCGTCGCTACCCTGCCTTTGGCAACCTGGTGCCCCGCGATGTGGCATCGCGTGCTGCCAAGGAGCGGTGCGATGCCGGCTACGGTGTCGGCCCCACTGGGTTGGCAGTCTTCCTCGACTTTGCCGACGCCATCAAGCGCCTAGGTCGCGACGTGGTAGAGCAGAAATATGGCAACCTCTTCCAGATGTATCAGAAGATAGTCGACACCGACCCCTACCATGAGCCCATGATGATCTACCCCGCCGTCCACTACACCATGGGCGGCCTTTGGGTCGACTACGAGCTGCAGACCACCATCCCCGGCCTCTTCGCCGCAGGCGAAGCCAACTTCTCCGACCACGGTGCTAACCGTCTAGGAGCCTCCGCCCTTATGCAGGGACTCGCCGATGGCTATTTCGTGCTGCCCTACACCATGCAAAACTACCTGGCCGACCAAATCTATGTAGGCAAGATATCGCCCGACACACCCGAATTCGACCAAGCCGAGCAAGCCGTCCGTCAGCGTATCGACCAGCTCTTCAACATCGGACGTCATACCACCCAGCCCCATACCGTCGACCATTTCCATAAGGCTCTAGGCAAAATTATGTGGGAGTATGTCGGCATGGCGCGCAACACCGAGAGCCTCACCATTGCTATGCAGCAGGTCAAGGAACTCGAGGCCGATTTCTGGCGTCAGCTTGCCATCCCTGGCACAGCCGAGGAGTTTAACCCCGAACTGGAAAAAGCCTATCGCTTGGCCGACTATTTCGAATTGGCACGCCTCATCATCACCGATGCTATGCACCGCGAAGAGTCGTGTGGCGGCCATTTCCGTACCGAACACCAAACCGAGGATGGCGAAACCCTCCGCGACGACGACCACTTTATGTATGTCGCCGCATGGGAATATCAAGGACACGACAATTTGGAGACCATGACCGCCGAGCCTCTCCATTACGAGCATATTCAAATAGCCAAACGAAACTATAAGTAATTATGAAATTTACACTGCATATCTGGCGACAGGAAAACGCCCAAGCCAAAGGACATTTCGAAACCTACCATGTCGACAACATATCGGCCGACTGCTCCTTTCTCGAGATGCTCGACATCCTGAACGAACAACTCATGGACAACCGTATTGCCCATCCTGTCTGCTTCGACAACGACTGCCGCGAAGGTATCTGCGGCATGTGCGGACTTTATATCAACGGACGCCCCCATGGCAACGACGATGGGGTGACCACTTGCCAGCTCCACATGCGCCATTTCCACGATGGCGACGAGATATGGGTCGAACCTTGGCGGGCCAAACCCTTCCCAGTTATCCGCGACCTAGTGGTCGATCGCACCGCCTTCGACAAGATTATCCAGGCCGGGGGATATATCAGTACAACTACTGGAGGAGTACCCGATGCCAACAACATCCTAATCCCTAAACACAAGGCCGACCAAGCCATGGATGCTGCTGCCTGCATTGGCTGTGGTGCCTGTGTGGCTGCCTGCAAGAATGCTAGCGCCATGCTCTTTGTTGGTGCAAAGGTGAGCCATCTGGCTCTGTTGCCCCAAGGGCAGATAGAGGCGGCCGACCGCGTGCGCAGCATGGTCTGTAAGATGGACGAATTGGGATTTGGTAGTTGCACCAATACCTATGCTTGCGAAGCAGAGTGCCCTAAGCAAATCAAGCGTCAAAATATTGCGCGCCTCAATCGCCAGTGGATTGGCTCTATTTTTGGTCGAGACAGAAAAAAGTAAGCGTTTAGGCCAGAAACAATAAACTGTGACCAGTGACCAGATATTTAGTGACCTGTGACCAGTGACCTGTGACAAGATAGCGTTCGTATCACAGGTCACTGGTCACTAAACTTCTGTTCACAGGTTGTCATACTCGTTGGCAAGGTCCTTTGCCATATTGAAGAAGAAAGCAGCCACCTCGTTAAAGTCCATATTCAAGTCGCGACTCAGACCCACGCGATCTTTGAATATGGCCACATTATACCATTGTAGGCATTGGAACGAGCGGTGAAAATAGAGTCTCTGCAACTCCTCTCGAGTAGGGGTGTGCTCCACGTAGGCTTCCAAGAGCGAGAGGGCTTTGTCGAACCCGGCATTGCCGTAGCAGGCTATGTCATAGAAGGGATCGTTCATGCCGGCAAACTCCCAGTCTAACACATATAGCTTGTCGCCACTGAGGACAAGATTGGTGGGCTGGTAGTCGCAGTGGCAAGGCACTTTCTTCACATCTGCATGAGCACGTTGCATCTCGTTTAGCTTTTGTCGCAGGGCAATATATTCCTTGGGATGTGTAAATCCCATTTCACGGCAGTAACGCTCGTAGTCGTCGAGTCGCTTGAATGCGTTATAATCCTTGAATTTCAAGTCGCTATTATGTATCTTCTTAAGGGCTGCTACTGAGAGTTGGTTGTATGAGACCACATCGGTGTCTGAGAGGATGGTGCCATCGACATATTCAGCCAGTTTCTCACCAGAAATGATCTCTACATACGAAGTGGCGTTGTTGAGCCCCAGACGATTAACCTCTTGTATATTATCCCATTCTTCTACACGGTCGACAAATTTCTCAGCGAACTTGCCTGGAACACGATAGGTGTATTTCTTACCACGGGTTTCGACGACATAAGTGTAGTTGCTCATGCCGCCTTCTAGACGTTTGACTATCACGGTGTCATCTGTGTGCATTAGGGCGTTGACGCGAGCTACGATGTATTCTTCTACATTCATAATTGTGATTTGTTGTTTGTTTCTGTATGTAATGATTCTTTATTTATATTGTTTCTTTTGATAATCTGAGAGAGTGATGCCAGTGAGCCGTTTAAAAAAGTTGGAGAGTGCTTGTGGGGAGAAGTCTAGTTGTTCGGCTATGGCTTGGAAAGAGGGTTGAGGAGAGCTGTCGAGGAACTGTTTGATCCGAAAGAGGAGGGTGGCCTCGATTAGGCTCTTGGGGGTCTGGTTGGCCATACGGTGGGTCACTTGTGCCAGATAGCGTGGGCTTACACCTAGTTGTCGGGCATAGAAGTTGACATCGTGGCTGTGCGAACAAAGGCGTTCCTGCATGGAGAGAAAGTCTCGGTAGAGGCTCACGGTGCGCCCTGGAAGAGGGGTGTTGTCGGTGAGAGGCGGTGCCAATAGGGTGGCACGTCGTATGGCACTATCGAGCGAGTCGCCTTGGTTGAGGAACACCGCTATCGAGGAGCAGAGCTCGTTACAACGGCCGTGGGTACCATGGGCTTCGACTAGCCTATCGTATGTGAAGTAGTGGGCGTCGCGATTGCGTACCACTAGCAGTGAACAGAGTGGCAGCAGCTCTGTCTGTAGTAAGGTGATGAGGCTGTCGTCCAACAACTGTTCCTCGTGAGTTGAGCAGACCACGGGTGAGAATAGCGTCCATCTCGGTTTGTGTCTACGTAGGCATTGCGCGATAGCATAGAGCGAGGCAGCATTGCGCACCATCCCGATTTTGACCACTTGTGGGTGAGCATCGTCGCATACGGCATCAATCTGTCGTTCGATTACAGGTGCAGGAATGTCGTAGAACTCTTGGATGCCTAGTGAGTTTTGGAGAGTGATGCTAGTGACTACAGACATGGCCTCTGCACCAAGACTGGTGATAGTGCGTATGTCGGCCTGTATGCCGGCTCCGCCAGTGCTGTCCGAACCTGTTATAGTCAATATGGGAGGTGTTGTCTGCATTCGTCGATGGGTGTTATTGAGTATTTCCTCAAGGGTCAATACGCTGATAGTCTTACTAGTTACCGTTTTGCCCCTTGGTTGAAAATATTTGCAAAGTAACGCTTTTTTTTGCGAAGAGCAAAGGCTTGTTCCGAAAATTGTAAATAATTTCGCATTTTTATAAGTGACGGCGATTGGCATTTTTTTTTTCTGCCAACTCAAAATAAAGGGAGCATTATATGCGTTATATCAAAAAAACAACAATACTAATGACTGCATTTCGTTATCATACAACACCCGTACTGCTACTGACAGGCTATCTGGGCAGCGGTAAGACCACTTTGGTCAACCATATCCTGACTAATAAAAAGGGAATTCGTTTTGCCGTGATTGTGAACGATATAGGAGAGGTGAATATTGATGCCTCCCTTATTCAGAAAGGCGGCATTGTTGACCAGAAAGACGACAGTCTGGTGGCATTGCAGAACGGATGTATCTGCTGCACACTGAAGATGAACCTTGTCGAGCAGCTAAACGATATTATGAAGACTGGCCGCTTCGACTACATAGTCATCGAGGCAAGCGGTATCTGTGAACCTGAACCTATTGCCCGCACCATCTGTTCCATCCCACGTATGGGAGAGGAGTATACTCAGTACGGTGTCCCTAGGCTCGACTGTGTGGTTACCGTGGTCGATGCCTTGCGCATGCAGAGCGAGTTCGCATGTGGCGACCGCCTGCTGGGCTCCGCCATAGGGGAAGAAGATAT
This sequence comes from uncultured Bacteroidales bacterium, assembly GCA_947303735.1. Classification (GTDB taxonomy): domain Bacteria; phylum Bacteroidota; class Bacteroidia; order Bacteroidales; family P3; genus Colimorpha. Next base: position 17,671 of record CAMYZD010000005.1, read on the forward strand.
CGAGAACTTGATTATTCAGCAGGTTGAATTCTGCAATATAGTGCTGATGAACAAGTCTTCGGAAGTGAAACCCGAGGAATTAGACCGTCTTCGTAAGATAGTGCTTCAACTAAATCCTGGGGTGAAGATTATCGACTGCGACTATGCCCGTGTTGACCTTAACGAGATTGTCGACACCCATTTCTTCAACTATGACCGTACTTCAGGGTCAGCGACATGGGTGCGCGAACTGGAACGCCTCACTTCAGACGAGGAAAACGAAGCTGCCAAGTATCCTGAGCACGGTCACGAGCACCACCATGAAGAGGAGGAACACCATCACCATGAAGAGGAGGAACACCATCACCATGACGAGGACGAGCACTCCCATGAAGGAGGTCACCACCACCATCATCACCACCATGAAGGGGGCGAGGTGGAAGAATATGGAATAAGCACATTTGTGTACTACCGCCGTCAGGCCTTCGATCTCGACAAGTTCGACCGCTTTGTGAACCTCCATTGGCCAAAGGATGTGATCCGAGCCAAGGGCATTTGCTATTTCTCTTTTGATACCGACATGTCATATCTCTTCGAGCAAGCAGGCGTTCAGGTCAAGGTCTCAGAAGCAGGGCAGTGGTATGCCACAATGCCCGAGGACGAGCTCCGGGAGATGATTCAACGCGATGCAGGACTAGCACACGATTGGGACGACGAATATGGCGACCGCATGCAGAAGTTGGTCTTCATTGGTCAGCACATGGATAAAGAGAATATCGTTCGTCAGCTCGACGAATGCCTTGTGAAAGAGTAAGCGTGTTAATGTGTGAATCGTTGACTAACGTATTCGCACATTAACACATTCTTTTATCCATATATTTCGTTGAGTAATTTCGCTAGGCGGATACCAGCGGCGTACAGCTGCCACTCCATGCCAGATGCGAAATGATAGACGTATACGTAGCTATTCCCATTCCAGTTGGTCTGGTATTCGTATATTTCTTGGGTAAAGTGGTAGTTGTGCAGCAACAACTCTTCCCAGCTCATACGGCGGATGGCCTTCTTCTCGTTTTTGTACTTGAGCTCTAAATATTCCGCATACTCGGTATAGCTATAACCTACTGCATCTATAATGCCCTCATCCCACACCCAATGCAGGTTGTGCGGTTCACGGAACCATTCTAGTTTCACTCGGTTGCCTCCTAGATCCGATAAGTGGCCTGTGTGCATAGGACAGAATCGGTCGCCCATAAGGTGGACGATAAACTTCAGGGCGTCGGCATTATTAGGGTCCCGGCGCAAGAGGGACACCAAACTGTCTGTGGCGCGAAACAGGTTACCCCCTACTTTAGGATAGTCTGTCAGCATGGCCACCACGGACGAATCTGTCAACCCTGAATCCATATCTTGGTAATGCCAGTCGTAACTGTTGGCATAGATAGTGTCATTTTTTATATTGTCCGCCCAAGTGGACCAATACACAATACCCCTTTCTCCCAGAATGCGGTCCACTCTATGACGGGCGCGGCAGTTGAGGTGGTCGTAGGCTATCTGTGCCACAATGCGGTGGCCAGTGGCGCCCCAGGCCAGCAGTTGCACTGCGGGAAGGGCGAGCATCATCAGGCAGAGTATTCTTTTCATATATTGCTTTGCGGTATAGATGTTATTGCTTTTTCTTGATTGGGACACGTTCCCCTCTTAGTTTTTTTATCAGATGCCTTACCCCTGGCTTAAACTGTTCGGCGGGCATAAGTTTGAGGCTCTCTTCAAACTCCCGTTCCAGCTCGGGGTAGTAGTGGCACATCTGATATGCTAGTTTGAGGCATAACGCCTGCACACCAGCTGGCTCTTCCATCATCATCATATGCTTTAGGCAAAAGTCGAGGAAGTCTGTGCGAATGTCATCCTTGGGTATTTTCTGTCTCTCTACTAGGGAAAGCAGCAGCCGCAGCAGACTTGAGTCGGGTGTGCTTAATGCAAAGTTGATAAGTTGTTCCTGAGGCAGATCTCTTATTTCGTTAAGAGGCTTGTGTGTAAGCACCCATGCTGCGTGTCGAGCAATGTACTTATCTTCGTCTGTTATTAGAGCCATCAATTTGCGTGCTGGCACTCTGCTCGCAAGAAGACTAACGTCCTCTGCCCCCAACCTTTCATTTAGGATTTCCCGTATGCTGTCAATATCACTCATTTCTTTTGCTTTACTCCTAAAAGCCAATGGGCGAGGAATGGGCTTATGCGAATAATATTGCTAATTATCATACAAAAGAAGATAACCAACAAAGAAATCATAATGGCAGTAGTGGTTTCAAGAATCAAATTGTTCGTATTGGAGAAGAATGTCCCTAGCATGGGTAGGGAGGGTATCAGGAAATAATGTATCAGATAAACATCCAATGTCCTTTGCCCAATGTATTGCAGTCCTCTGCCTATCCAAGTCTCTTTTGAAAAGAATTGTTCATAGTGTTTGAATACTGCCACCAACGTGACTATACCTAAAAAGCTGATTGTCTCTTTTGTTAGCTTGGAAACTGGTGTGAAAACATAGTTGCTCTGTACATCGCTCCGACTGCAGTAGTATATGTAGAGGCCAGTAAACAGCAGTAGCAGTGCTCCTAAAACAAAAGAATTCCCCATCACTTTAAACACACGCTCACGATAGCATGAAACTAGGTTGCCCACTATGAAGAATTGAAAGTATTGAGCTATGTTGTAGAAACCAATCCACCTTGCAACCGTGTTGTTCTCGAAGTGGGTGACACTTCTGAATGACAATGCATATAACCCGATGGCAATGGCGACAAGAACCCATTGCCGTGTGGCTAGTTTGCACCTTCTTAACAGAAAAGAAGTGGTGTAGTATATGACGAACATGCCCAGCAATGCTTCTGTAAACCAATAGCCTAATTTGCTGGAACTATTGAAAAAAATACCTACCGCTTCTGCCGGGGTGGTGTCGAGCCTATGAGCATATACCAATGTTGAGTACAGAAGTCCGAAGAATAGCATCGGAATTACCTGTACACGTAGTTTTTTTAGCATACTATTGCTGTAGTGGCCCCAATCCCACACCTCTCCGATGCGATAGGCGATAAACCCGCTTACAAAGAAAAAGAGAGGCATGCGGAAAAGCCTGAAGAGGTCATTCACTCCTGTGTAGCCTAGAGGCATTCCCATGCCACGAACTTCCACATGGGAGAACACAACCAGAATCATAGTAAAACCTCGCAGGGCATCAATCCAGCCGATTCGTTGGGTCTTCATCGTATAAAATAATGGTCGTTAGGTATTAGCGATATTGCTTTTCTCAAACCACCCGTCCAGCGTGGCGTCGGCTTTGGCTTCTATTTCGGGGGTTATTTTATTGCTTATCTTCTTGATGACAAAAAGTATAGCGGCACCTTCGTCCACCAATCCCAACACCTTAAATACCGACCGTGGTATCAACGAAACGGGCATCACCACATACAATAGACAGCCATATATCATAGCTTTCTCGGTTGTAGTGGTATCGGTGTCAGTCAGCACATAGTAGGCCAGCAGCAAGGGACGTACCGTGACACGCCCTGCCTTGTGGGCATAGTGCTTGATGTGTTTGAACGACCGCGAAGCACGCCAGGGCCATCTCACACCCTTCAGTTTTTCTACTAGGGGTTGTACATCCTTGCCCTTAATAAGGTAGGAAAGAATAGTGAGGCAGATGATAGTGATTATCATGTTTATTTTCTTGTTGTTAGTTGTTGTTAGTTGAATCGTTTTTACACATTGGTGTGTAGCCAAATACGCCTACGTATCTAAAAGGGTAACGTGTTTTTTTCTCTTTTATTGTGCGCTGGCACTGCCACGATGGAATATCAGTCGACCCTCGGAGGTGTATCCCAGTTCGCCACTTACGGTCAAATGGTCAGTTCTGGTGCGGAGCCCCAGCCCAAGAGGGCCGTCGAGGTGTACGTCGTATTCTGCTGTGCACGACACTGCCGCTGTACCATCAACCAGCGTGGGCTGCGATATCCGCGCCAGTTTCATGTCGTTCATCTGTAGGGCGAAAAGCCCGTGTCCATATCTATCTTGGCACACCTGCTGGGCATAGTCGTGCAGGTACACCTTGAAGTCGTAATCGGTCAAGCCGGTTAGTGCTGCCCGTAGGCGGCAGCTGTCCTCTTCTACGAGCAGCCAAGCCCAGGTATCGCGCACCACGCGATAGGGCGACCCGGCCATCTGTTGCGAAAGATAGCGTGCTTCCGACTTGAATGCCTCATAGGTATAGTGATTTTTGCTCAACAGGTCACCCATTTCACGAAAGGCCGTTCGCATCTCCCTCACCTCGTCGCAGTAGGCATACTGCTTATATTGATACTGATTCAGAAAAGAGTCGCAGGCTGCCACCGCCCCTGCGGTGGAATAGAAATAGTCGCGCTCGGCAATCTGCCGATAGTCTGATTCACACTGCTGCACCGCGGACAGCGAGGTCGTCAAGTCGCCAACTCGGGTTCTCGATTGTCCTGTGCAGCTCCAATCAAAGATGGTGTACACCGCCACGGCACCCGCTGCCAACAGTAGCAAAATACCTTTTTTCGTCATCGTTCCTATTGGTTTTGTTTATTATTTTGTTCCTTTTCTGACCAAAAATTGCATACTCGGGGAATTATAAGTGTCTTTCTTCGGTATTTTTGGTGAGGTTCCTTCGTAGGTTCGGTGTGGGTTCGCTGTAAGTTCGCTTCCCGAAGCGGACAAAGGGCGCACCTTCAAAGGTGCCACCAAAGGCCGATGAAATTAGAAATTAAGAATTAAAATTTGGCTGCCGCCGATAAAATTAAAAATTAAGAATTAAAAATTAAAATTGGTTGACGCTTTCATTTGTCTAATCACTAATCACTGTTCACTATTTTTTTGGTCACTAGAAAGGGGCAGGAAGGGGCTTGAAGGCGCAAGGATAGGTGGCGGATAGGTGTGTTGGTTTATTTTTTTGTTGTGGAATGGAAAATATGTCGTATCTTTGCACCCGCAAAGTGGATAGATTTGTAATGATTGCAACCACTGAAAAATAATGCTAAACTCATGTTTTTCACTACTTCAGTTACTTTTTCCACCGCTTTGCTTTTGTATGTTTAACATTAAAAAAGTAGAGTATTATGAGTTATTTTTTCACTTCTGAATCTGTTTCCGAGGGCCATCCCGACAAAGTGGCCGACCAGATTTCTGACGCTTTGTTGGACGAGTTTCTACGCCGCGACCCGAACAGCCACGTGGCCTGCGAGACGATGGTGACTACCGGATTGGTGGTGCTGAGTGGTGAGGTGACTTGTGAAGGTTATGTCGAGATTCAAGACACGGTGCGCGACGTGATTCGTAACATCGGCTACACCAAGGGCGAGTATAAATTCGAGGCGGACTCGTGCGCTATCATTTCGACTATCCACGGTCAGAGCGGTGACATCAACCAGGGTGTGAGCCGCGCCACGCTGGAGGAGCAGGGGGCTGGCGACCAAGGCATGATGTTCGGCTATGCATGCAACGAGACTCCCGAGTTGATGCCGCTGCCAATCACATTGGCGCATATCTTTCTGCAGGAGCTGACTAAGATACGCAAGGAGAAACACGAGATGAAATACCTGCGTCCAGATGCCAAGAGCCAGATTACTATAGAGTATAGCGACGAGGGGAAACCCCTCAGGGTGGAGGCTATCGTGATTTCGACCCAGCATGACGATTTCGATGAGGAGTCGGTAATGCTGACCCGCATCGAACGCGATGTGAGGGAGATATTGATTCCCCGCGTGATGGGACGGCTGAGCCAGGACAATCGTGCGCTGTTTGCCAAGGGCGACTATAAGCTGTTTGTGAATCCGACGGGCAAGTTCGTGATTGGCGGGCCTCATGGCGACACGGGCTTGACGGGACGTAAGATTATTGTGGACACTTACGGCGGGCGTGGTGCCCACGGCGGAGGCGCCTTCAGCGGCAAGGATGCCTCGAAGGTGGACCGCTCGGCAGCCTATGCGGCACGCCATATCGCCAAGAACATGGTGGCGGCAGGTGTTTGCGACGAGGTGCTGGTGCAGGTGGCTTATGCCATCGGAGTGGCAGAGCCGGTGGGACTATATGTGAACACTTATGGCACGAGCCATGTGGCGATGAGTGATGGCGAGATAGCCCACCGTATCGGCCTGCTGTTCGACATGCGTCCTTATGCCATTATTGAGCGTTTCGGGTTGAAGAATCCCATCTATGCCCCCACTGCAGCCTACGGACACATAGGGCGCGACCCCTATAGTGCCCCTGTCACCCTGATTGATGCCCATGGCAATGCCTATACCAAGACGGTGGACTTCTTTGGCTGGGAGAAGTTGGACATGGTGGATGAAATACGCAATGAGTTCTCAATCTAGGAAGGAAAGGGTGCTGTCAGTACCCTCTTTTAGCGGAATAGACATTTCAAAAGAAAGCATAAGATGACACAATTGAGTGTAAACATTAACAAGGTTGCCACGCTGCGCAATGCACGAGGGGGCCAGGTGCCCGATGTGGTGAAGTTTGCCTTGGACTGCGAGCTGTTTGGCGCGCAGGGTATCACGGTGCATCCCCGTCCCGACGAGCGGCATATCCGCTATAAAGATGTGTTGGACCTAAAGCCGGTGCTGCATACTGAGTTTAATATCGAGGGTAATCCGGTACCCAAGTTTGTGGAGTTGGTAAAGAAGGTGAAGCCTGCACAGGTGACCCTTGTGCCCGATGCCGAGAATGTGCTGACCAGCAATGCGGGTTGGGACACGATGAGATTCCAATCATTCCTGTGCGATATAGTGGAGGAGTTTAAGTCGGCCGGCATCAGGGTGAGCATCTTTATTGACCCTGTGCCCCGGATGATTGAGATGGCAGCCAAGACAGGTACAGACCGTGTGGAACTGTACACGGAGGCGTATGCCCGGATGTATGCTGCTGACCCAGCGGGCGCGATAGCCCCGTATGTGGAGGCGGCCCGGGTGGCGCGTGACTGTGGGCTGGGACTCAATGCGGGACACGACCTCTCGTTAGAGAACCTGCGCTATTTCCATCAGCAGATACCATGGCTTGACGAGGTGTCTATAGGCCATGCCATCATTAGCGATGCCCTTTATTTGGGCATTGAAGAGACAATACACAGATATAGGGACTGTTTGGTGTGAGGGAGATAGAACTTTGACTAGGTGGCAGAGGCTACTTGGCAGAGTCGATGCCTTGCTGTGGAGACTCCCATTCCGACCAGTTGCCTTGGAGAGTGTTGTCGGGCCGAATCTGATTCAGCAGGGTGAGATATTCACCCCGAGGGATAGGACGTGCCCCGAGGGTTGCCAGATGGGGTGTCTCCTGCTGAGCGTCGATGAGGACGAAATGTTGGTCGAGACTGAACTGCACTAGTCGTGCGAAAGCCACTTTGGAGGCGTCGGTCATGGTGTGGAACATCGATTCTCCAAAGAAGAAAGGGCCTAGGCTGACGCCGTATAGCCCTCCGACGAGGCTTCCTTGATAATAGGTCTCAAACGAGTGTGCAATGCCTAGACGATGGAGGCAGACGTAGGCCTGGACCATACTTTCGGTAATCCAGGTGCCCGATTGTCCCTGTGCGGTACGGTCGACATGGGCACAGTGGCGCATCACCTCTTCAAACTGGGTGTCAATACGGACTTGGAACTTGCCCGACTTAACTATGCGGCGCAGGCTTTTGCTATATCGGAAATCTTTAGGGAATAGCACCATGCGTGGGTTGAGTGACCACCAAAGGATGGGGTCGTCCTCGTTGAACCAGGGGAATATGCCACAGCAGTAGGCGTTGATGAGCCGCTCGGGAGAGAGGTCGCCGCCAATGGCTATGAGACCGTCGGGTTCAGACTCTTCGGGGTCGGGGAAGCCTGGATAGTGTGGGTCGAGCTGGTAAATCATGTATTAGGTTTTAAGGGTTTAAAAGGTTTTAATGTGTTGAAGGTGAGTGTACCTTTTTATCTTTTAAACCTTTTCAGTGCAGCGAATCTTTTAAACATTCCTTCAGCAGGGCGGCACACCCGACACAGATGTCCTCCCAGGCTTGGTCAAAGTTGCGAGTGTACCAGGGGTCGGCGACATCGCGGTGGTGGTGTGCGCTGTCGGAGGGGTCGGTATGGTCTAGTAGCAGGCTTATCTTGTTATCGGGGTCGTGAGGGATGATACGACGGATGCCGTAGAGGTTTTCTTCGTCCATGAGCACCAGCAGGTCGTAGTAGTCATAGTCATGGCAAGTCACCTGTCGTGCGGCATGTCTGGCGCCGTGGATGCCGTGGGCTTCGAGGGTGCGTAGGGCCATGGGGTAGATGGGGTTGCCGATTTCTTCACGGCTGGTGGCGGCAGAGTCAATCTCGAACAGGTGGGCGACACCGGCTTTCTGCGCCATTTGCCGGAAGACAAATTCGGCAGTGACGCTTCGGCAGATGTTACCATGACAGACGAATAGTATCTTTTTCATCTTTTTTTGCTTTGAAAATGCAAAGATACGATTTTTTTATGTACTTTTGCAAATTTGAATGAGCCTGGAGCTCCCAACAACGAGAAACGAAACAAATAATATGAAAAAGAGAATTCTACTTTTTTTTGCTGTAGTGCTGATAGGCTGTGAGGTCATGGCACAGAATTCGGATGTCAATATTATCGGTGTCATACCCACTCCCCAACGTGTGGTACTGAACGGAGGAGCACCTGTTGCTTTGGGCAAGAGCAGCCCGCGCCGACACTTTGTGACAGAGATCGAGGGGGCAATAAACCAACGTCAGGCCTACCGGTTGGTGATTGCACCAGAGGGCGTCAGCGTGGAGTGTACTACTAATGAGGGATGGGACTACGCGCTTAGGACGCTCAGCCAGTTGAAAAAACTGTATGACGGCTATGTGCCATGCATGACCATAACGGACTGGCCCGGCTATGAGTATCGAGGCTGGTTGGACGACATAAGCCGCGGTCCGATACCCAACAAGCAGTTCCGTCGCAAGACGCGAGCCTTCGCCGAGCAGTATAAGATGAACTTTGGCAACTACTACACGGAGCATACCCTTTACAATGAGGAGTTTCCCGATATCTCGGGTAATAGCGGTATCGGCGACTATGAGTATGCCAACGACCCGTATATGATGGCGAATCTGCAGTGCTTTGCCCATTTCGAGAAGACACTGCGCATCCCCTACTACCAGAATTTGATGGATAGTCCGACGAATGTGAATCCCTCGAAGGCCGAGACGTATGCGTTTTTGAAAAGCCAGATTGAGAACGCAGTGGCGGCGTATTATAGCAGTCGTTTTTTCAATATCAACTGCGATGAGACGGAGGCACTGGGTAGCGGTCGCGCCCACCAGTATGTGAGCGAGAAGGGGGCAGAGGAGGTGTACTGCCAGCATATCAATCGAGTGTACGACATGATACAGGATGCCTATCGCGAAGCGCACGACGGGCAGGGGAGAATGGATGTGCTGATGTGGGGCGATATCGTAGGCAAGAACCCGTCGATGATGAAGAAATTGCCGAAAGACATGGAGTATATCGTGTGGACTTATGGCGCAGCTGAGAGCTATGCCGACATGATTGCCCCTTTCGCTCAACTGCATCGTGAGCAGGGTACCTCCTTCTGGGTGGCGCCAGGAGTGAGCCATTGGAGCAGTACGCCACAGGTGCGTAACTATATGCAGAACATAGCCTGTCTGGCTCGCGACGGCTACCTGGCTGGGGCACGCGGGCTGATGAATACCGCGTGGGACGACAGCGGAGAGAGCCTCTTTGGCGACTGCTGGCATGCGATGGCTTGGGCGGCTGAGATGGCATGGCATCCTATCACTAGCACCGACCCCAAGAAGGCTAAGGAGGAGATAGCTCGGCGCGAAGCAGCGTTTAACAAGAACTATGACCGCCTGGCCGCTAAGGAACTGCATAGGGTGAATCCCGAAATCGACAATATCTTCTCCAAATCGATTACCGATATGATTTATGCCGTGGGCGACTTGAACAGCAACAAGTGGGTGGGCGACTGGTTCAATACCCGCGCATTGATGCAGCCCCTGCTGGAGTTTAACCCCTCGGATGTGGACGAAGCCATGATGCAGCGGTGCGACAGCGTGGAGCGCATAGTGGAGCAGGTGCTGGAGGGAATCGACAGCGCGATGGTGCCCCATTTTGCCTATGCCTGCCACCGAATACTCTGTGTGGCAGAGAAGAGCCGCCTGCGCGTGATGCTGTATAACGCATTGAATGGGAAGGGCGACTATGTGAAGTTGAAGAATGAGATACAGGTAGCTAGCCGCCAGTATTTCTACCATCTGCACAGCCTGAAGAGGGAGTATCTGCGCCTGTGGGACGAAGAGTGTACCGACTATAGTCGCGACACTATCTGCAACCGTTATGACCGTTTGGGCAACGAGGTGCAGCAGGCCAGGCAGAAGGTGTTTATCAAGAATGATTATCGCGACGGAAAGATGTATGTGACCTTGAAAACCCTATTTGACGACAGACCCATCTACTTTACTGTCGACGGTCGTAAGCCCTCGAAGGGTGCCAACCTATACAAGCGGCCGTTCACTATCGGACGTAGTTTCACTGTGCGTGCGGTGAGCTATAATAAGTGGGACGACCCGGTGTATAGTGAGCAATACTTGCTGTTCCATAAGGGTATAGGCAACCTCAAGAAGCTGAACAATCCTTACAGCGACTACCGCAATGTGTACAGCGGTGGGGGCATCAACGCCTTGGCTGACGGAATATTGGGAAGCGACGAGGCCTACGACGATGGCCACTGGCAGGGCTATTGGGGCAAGGATATCGATGCTGAGTTCGACTTTGGCAGTCTGACCCAGGTGCAGAATATCACCATGCGTTTCTTACAGAATACCAATGCTTGGATTCTCTCACCCGAAACAATCGAAGTGTATACCTCGGCCGACGGTACGGAGTGGAAAAAGGTGAGTACGGAACACTTTACCGCCGACTTTCACGAGTATGGCGCAGTGGTTCACACCCATGCCCTCCGCAACCTCAAACTCAAGACCCGCTATCTGCGTGTGGTAGTAAAGAACCCTGGCAAACTTCCCTCGTGGCATCCTGGCAAGGGTGGTGACAGTTACCTCTTCTGTGATGAGATAGTAATTGAATAGCAGCTGGCGCTTTTTGAAGTAAGAACTATAAACTAAGAATTCGTTAACTCGTGATTAGTGAATAGTGATTAGTGATTAGACAAATGAATGTTGCAGCCAATTTCAATTTTCAATTTTCAATTTCAAAGGCGGCAGCCAACTTTCAATTTTCAATTTAAAAAGCACCAAGGACTAACACATTAACGCATTCACGCATTAACACATTCATTTAATTCTTAATTTTTAATTCTTAATTTGTGCGGGGGCTTATTTTGTCGTAGAGAGAATAAACTCGCGGAGGTTGTCGAGATCTTCCTTGTTGGGATGCCCTTTGTGGAGCGGACCCATCGCTCCCCGACAGGTGAACTCCTGTTCGGAGACTGTTATGCCTTGGGCTTCGAGCATCTGGCGCATCAGCGGGACAGGCGATTTGATAATAGCGCACGACCCGAAGCAGACAACACGCTTTACCTTCTCAGTTGTAAGTGTTTTGATAAAAGCTCCAATGCTGCTGTCAACCTTACCAAGAAACACTCCTGCTCCTAGATAGAGTGTGTCGACAGGTTCTGTGAGGGGTACGCTGACTAGTTGGGGAGTTTCTTTTGTTACCTCTCCAACAATATTGGCCATCAGGGTCGTATGGCCGAATTTGCTATAATATCGAATGGCTGTTTTCATTTCTCTTTTAAGTGTTAGTTGGATGATGCCATCATCTTCTCAATTTCTTCACGGTGCTCATGGAGGGTACACCCGCCGGTGTGTTCCCAACCCAGGATGCTGGAGTTGCGGAGGGCGCGGAAAAGGGGAGATCTTAAGGCTCCTTTGACACCTATTTCCAGCACATTGCTGTCGGAGAAGGGTGAGAATGGGCAGGGCTCGGCCGAGCCGTCGGGCCCAATGTGGAAGAATCCACGACCCGAAGCGATGCAGCCTCCTGTGACCTTCTCGTCACCTGGGAAGGAGAAGAAGATGATGTCGTGGTAGTCGTTGCGCCGCTGCATCACCACCTGCTCCATTTGGATGACCTGTTCTTCGGTGAGGGCCAGATGCTCTGTGCCTTTCTCTGTAGGCACATATTCTATGTAGAAGAGCAGTCGGCAGCGTTTCTCTCGTAGGGAGTCGATGAATTGGGGAGAAGTGACCAACTCGATATTCTCAGTGGTGACTGTGATGCTGGCACCGAAAATGAGGTCCTCTTTCTTGAGCATATCCATCGAAAGCATGGCGCGTTCGAATACCCCTCGTCCTCGTCGTTCGTCGGTACCCATGGCGGTTCCTTCGATGCTGATGACGGGGATGATGTTGAGGTTCTTCTTGATAAGGTCGATATAGGTGGGACCTATCAAGGTGCCGTTGGTAAACACTGGGAATATCATTTCCTTCACAGAGGCTACCCGCTCAATAATGTCGCGACGCATCATGGGTTCTCCACCTGCCAGCAGGGTAAAGTTGACCCCCAGTGCGGCGGCCTCGGTGAAGATGTCGCGCCATTGCTCGGGTGTGAGGGTGGTTTTCCGCTGCTCGGTATTGTCCTCAGCGATACCGTTGCTACGGGCATAGCAGCCTTTGCAGTGGAGGTTGCATGTGGTAGATATGCTGGCAATGAGGAAAGGCGGAACTGCCAACCCTTCATTGTCCAGCGCCTCGTGCCGCTTTCGTTCGGATTTTTCCACTACGCGGCGCATACGGTGCACGAACCGCGCTTCGCGGGGGTTGGACAATACGTTACGGTAGGCTGCCTCCATAAATTCACGGATTCCTCCTGACATATAGGCGGCCAAGTCGAATGTTTGGTCTTGGGTCATTTCTCCTGATATAACTATAAATCCTCTCAAACGCTTTGAGCTGGTGGTATTGTCAGTGGCGTTGAGATGGGGATACTCTTCCTTTGACGCTTTGAATATATGACATGAAAAGTCGGTCTATTGGCCGATTGGGGTTAGAGCATTCCCTCGATGTCCTTCTCAAAGTCTTTGGGGTCGATGGTCGGGGCATAGCGGAGCACCTTGGTACCATCGCGCGAGATGAGGAACTTAGTGAAGTTCCACAGGATGTCGCTATCTTTTTCCACCGACTTGCTGAGTTTCTTCAGCATGACGTGGGTGGCCTTGGCCTTCAAGCCGCTGTATTCCTCGGTGGGAGCCTGCTCTTTCAGCCATGCGAAGATGGGGTGCTCGTCGGGACCGTTGACATCAATTTTCTTCATGATTTGGAAGGTCACACCATAGTTGACGCGGCAGAACGACTGAATCTCGCTGTCTGAGCCGGGGTCCTGCTCATTGAATTGGTTGCAGGGGAATCCAATAACCACCAGACCACGGTCGCGGTACTTCTCGTTCAGTGCTTCAAGCGCGTCGAATTGGGGAGTAAAACCACACTTGCTGGCGGTGTTGACAATGAGCAGTACCTTACCCTCAAACTCTTTAAAGTCTATTTCTTTGCCGTTGCTTGCTAGGGCTTTGTAATCAAATATTGTTGCCATTTCTTTCGGGTTGTTATTGAACCGTCGCGCTCACGCCGATAAGTCGGCTGGCGCGACGGTAATATCCTATACTACATCTGTTTCACTAGCCAGTTCTGAACACCGATCATTTCGATAAGGTCGAGTTGTTCTTGGCTCCAGAAGAGGTCCTCCTCCTCGTCGACGAGGTATGCCTTCAGCAGGTCGTAGGTGACGGGGTCGTCGCAAACACCCTCCATGCACTTGCGCAGCACTTCCACACCAGGTCCTTGGATGGCCAGGTCGGCCTTCACATACTCTACGGGGTTGCACACCATCTCGCGGGGCTGGTGCCCCTCGAACTTCACCTCGCCACCAAGGTCGAGAATGCGGTCGACGAACTTTTCAACCCAACCCATTTCCTCGCCAAAATGGCCAATATATTTCTCTCCGAGTTTGTCAAAACCCTGTGACTTGATGATTTGGCCTTGCATTTTGTGAACCAATGCGCCCTCAGTAAGGTGGGTGACGAAAAACTGCAGTGCTTCTATTGATTTCTTACTATCCATAGTTGTTTGTTTATTAGGTTGTTAATAATATTTGTATATCTTTTTTCGTAACTGCAAAAATACTCTTTTTTCTTCACATTTACCCTATCCCAAGCAGTCAAAAAATGGTCTGAAACAAACATGTCGGATATTTTTTGTATATTTGCACCGATAATGCCATTGAATAGTATCGCCTATGTATGCTCTACGCCAGTTCTTTATCTCTGTTTTGGGGGCAAAAGCCGATGAGATTGTCTCGGACGAGTTGGTCTGTGTTGAGACCAACACTGAGACCACATTCTATACCAACCGCATGCAAGACACGCTGGCGGCCTATACCTACACATTAGTGGAGCAAGGCACCCTCACACTCAACTATAACGGCCGTCTGCTCACGCTTCATCGGGGCGATATCTATATCTATTCTCCGGGCTTTCAGATAACCATTGTCAGTGGCTCGCCCGACTATCATGCTCTCTGTCTCATGGCCGACGAGAATATGACGCTGACCACCCCTGCCATCCGCAACATCATTCGTGCTGCCTACCTGCCCATAGTCGAGTGGGGCGAACCTGTGGTGCATGTGCCTGAACCTTGGTTCGGACGCCTATGGAAACGTATGGTCGAGGTGGTCGAATACCAGCAGTCGTCGCACCGCTTCCGCGATGAGGCACTGCGTACACTTTACACCCTATTCCTTCTCGACCTTTCTGATGTTCAAGAGCGTGCCGTGGGCAATCATCGCTATAGTGAGCGAACCACTGAGCTCTTTGTGGGTTTCATCCGTCTGCTGTCGATTCACTTTGTCGAACACCATGATATTGGTTTCTATGCTTCCGAGCTGTGCATCACCACTACCCACCTTTCACGCATTGTGCGCCAAGTAACAGGTCGCACTGTAGTAGACTACGTCAACCAGATGCTTCTGATGGAGGCCTCTTGGTTATTGCAAACCACCAATCTTCCTCTTGCTGTTATCGCCGAGAGACTTCACTTTGCCGACCAGTCGAGCTTTGGAAAATTCTTTCGCCGGATGAAAGGCGTTTCCCCCAAAGCCTACCGCTCGCAGTGCTGAGCAACATTCGTCAGCCTATCAATACCTTTTGGTTATAGCCTTATATTGAAGATATTCTTCGCCAAAGTCGGCTTCCAAACGCTTCTCCTCACTTCTCACCTGTAGTGTCAGCAGTATCACCTCCACGATGAAGATGACCACAGGCCAAATGCTCATAAGGAGCAGGAGCCATCCGATGTGGTAGACGTATATCCCCACAAGCATCGGGTTGCGACTGTAGGCGTAGGGGCCGTCGGTCAGCAGGCGCTTGGTGCGGGGTGCCACTTCGTGGTTGAAGGCATCGAATGGATTCCCCTCGCCAACTCGCCTCATATAGACGATACTCCAAATGCTCAACGCTAAGCCGGCTATTGCCAGAAGGGCAAGCAGAGACCATTTTAAGGTGTCTCTTTGGATATGAATCCAATCGTTTTCGGCAACTAACACCATCAAGGCCGGTATGCCGATCACAAATATTGCCAGCCCCAGCAAATATCCAAATATGTGCGAATGTGTTTTCATACAAGATGGGTTCTATTAATTCAAAAGTTGGGAGTAAAAGTGGGAGTAAAAATGGAAGTTAAAATGGACAATACTATTGACGACCAAGCATTTGTCCTATTTAACTTCCTATTTAACTCCCCATTTAACTTCCTATTTAACTCCATATTATAGAAGTCCTCACAATACACAACGCCGTCCTACGGCAGTTTCTTAGAACGTTTAGGATTATGGGGAAACCACCCTTTCTCTACCCGTTTGCGTTGTTTGAACAACTCAAGGATAGACCAAAGGCTGGAGAAAGCCAGCACGCCGAGGAAGGTGGAGAGGATGTCGTTAGTTGCAACCAACGAGCCTGCGATGCCGCCCAACCCTACCAAAAGGAACAGCCACCAGCATCCCACGCCCCAATAATACTCTGCTTTGATGACAATCGGGTGGAATGCCCCAATGCAGAGGAATGTGGCAGCGCCGATGATTAGTCCATTGAAATTCATGATTCCTTTCTGTTTGTTCCCTTGCAATTAATAGGTCTCTTTTCAGTGTATGCTATAGTTTGGATGCTGTGCAGCCTTTTTATGTTCTTATAAGCTCTTGGTGAGTATCTCTGCTATATCCTCTTCCGAGAGGGGGGCGTAAGCTTGGTCTAGTCCTTCGTTGACGGCGATGTGGTGTGCCATCTCCCCGATGCGGCTGTCGTCGATGCCCACTTCCCGTAGGTGCATGGGTATGCCGATGCTCTCAAAGAAGTGGTAGGTCTCGTCAATGGCTCTCTCGGCAATCTCCTTTTGTGGCAGGGTGGGGTCGATGCCAAAGACATTGATGCCATATTTTACAAAGCGGGGCAGGGTGTGCTCGTTGAGGATGTGTCGCATCCAGCGTGGCGTGATGATGGCCAGCCCCTCTCCGTGGGTGATGTCGTAGTAGGCGCTCAAGGCATGCTCTATGCCGTGGCAGGGCCAGCCGCTAGGGCTGTTGCCGAGTGAAAGGATGTTGTTGCACCCATAGGTGCAGGCCAGCATCATTTCGGCGCGGGCGGTATAGTCCTCGGGGTTCTCCAGACAACGTCGGCCGTTGACCATTAGGCTGCGCAACATCGACTCGCAGAAGCCGTCGTTCAGCAAGGTAGTGTCTTCGGCAAAGTACTGCTCGATGGTGTGATTCATCGCATCGGCAATGCCTGCTGCCGTCTGTTTCTTGTTTACGCTGAAGGTGTAGGTGGGGTCGAGAAACGACACACGGGGATAGAGCAATCGGTCAATATATCCAATCTTGTCGTTGGTATCGGTGCGTGAGATGACACCGCCTGCGTCGTACTCGCTGCCGGTGGCGGCGAGGGTGATGATATCGACAATGGGCAGGGCCGCCTTTGCCTTCACCTTGTAGGTGATAAGATCCCAAGGGTCTCCGTCGTAACAGGCACCGGCGGCTATGGCTTTCGAGCAATCTAGCACGCTCCCTCCGCCCACGGCGAGGATAACGTCCACTTTGTGCTCTTTGCACAGGCGCACTCCGTCTAGCACGCTGGGGTCATACTTTGGGTTGGGCTGTATGCCACTGAGTTCCACTATCTCATACCCTTTCAACAATTCCACTACCTTCTGGTATAGGCCAATCTTTTTAATACTTCCGCCTCCGTAGGTCAGGAGGATTTTCTTACCAAACTGTGCCATCACACTGGGCAGTTTCTCCACAACGCCCTTGCCAAAGATAAGACGCGTAGGAGTCATATAATCAAAGTTCTGCATAAATGTATGTTTTTTTTTCTAGATAAATACTCTTTGCAAAAGTACGAATTATTTCTCACATAACAAGCCCCCTCCGCGTCCATTTCTTTTTTGTGGTTTCCATCTCTTTTTTGCTTTTTTGCGCAAAAAAGTGTCAAGTTAATTCCGTTCAAGACAGCAATTAGGGTGGGCAGCTATTGTTGCCTGTCAAAGTAGTAGGGGGCTAGTAGCTGAAGCTGCTGCCGCCAAGGAATTCGCGCATGATGCTGGTGGGGGGGATAAACTTGGACTCGATGGGTTCGAGCAGTTCGATAAAGCTGAGCAGGTGGCGGGCTTCGGCATATTCCTCGCAGTTCTCGGGGACGTGCTTCAGCAGCGGCTCGGCATAGATCTTCAACACACCTAGTTCGTAGAGCAAGGCCGAGTTGAACTGCACGTCCGCCAGTTCCTGATAGGGGAAGATGTTCAACTCCTCGCCACGACGCACCTCTTGCCAGCGGTGGATGGTATTGTAGGCATCCCATCCGCGGAAGTTGTTGTCGCGCACTATGCGGCGCAGCATGCGGTTCTCGCTGCTGCGGATGCTGTTGAGGTCGTCGATGGCTATCTGGGTCAGGGCCGACACATAGACTTTGAACTTCAGCTCGTCGGCAATTTGGGCGGTTAGTTTGGGGTTGAGTCCGTGTATGCCTTCCACCACCAGTATGCTGTTGGGTCCCAGCTGTAGGCTCTTCCCGTCGAAATAGGGGTCGCCTTTCACAAAGTCGAAGGTGGGTATCTCTACGCGCTCACCCTTGAATAGCCTCTGCAGGTGGTCGTTCAGCAGCGGGATGTCGAGGGCGTCGATATTTTCAAAGTCGTATTCGCCGTTAGGCAGTTTCGGCGTGCGGTCGCGACAGACGAAGTAGTCGTCGAGCGATAGCTGCTTGACATCGAAGCCTAGCACGCTGAGCTGCACGCTTAGTCGGCGGCACGAGGTGGTCTTGCCCGACGACGACGGCCCTGCCAGCAGCACCATCTTCACCTGGTCGCGCCGTTGGTATATCATGTCGGCTATCTCGGCATATTTCTTTTCGTGTAGGGCTTCCGACACGTGGATGAGGTCGTTCGACTTGCCGTCGCGCACTATGCGGTTGAGATCAGAGATGGTGGGCACGTGGAGCAGGTCGACCCAGTGGTGGTGCTCACGGAAAATGGCGAACAGCTTGGGAGTCTCGGGCAGGATGGGCAGTTTGTCAAGATGTTTCCTGTCGGGCAATTGCAGCAGGTAGCCTTCGTCGGCATAGGTGCGGAAGTCCCAGGAGAAAAGACATCCCGTGCTCGGTACCAGTTTTGAGGCCACCTTGTGGATGGTGCCGTCGAGAAAGTGCATGTTGATATACAGTTGGTTGAGCGACTTGAGCAGCTTCAGGGTCTCGGGATTGTCGGTCTCCTCCATCATCTTGATGGCGTCGGAAAGGAGCATTAGCTTGGACTCGAAGGGTATGTCGAGGTGCTGCAACTCTATCATGCGGTCGCGCACGGCGTTGGCCACTTTCACGCGGTCGGGCTCGTCGGTGCCGTCGAGGGTGCAATAGAATCCTCCCTGCATCGAGTGCTTCACCTGCAGGTGGCATTTGGGATACACGTCGCGCGCAGCCTTGTAGAGCAGAAAAGTGAGCGAGGCTTGGTACATCCGCCACCCCTGGACGCTATTGATGTCGAAGAAGCGGATCGTCTTGGGATTATAGAGACGATAGTGCAGGTCGGTCACTACGTTGTTGACCAGCGCCCCCAATACAGGGCTCTGCAGCGGCCAGCGCCCTAGTTCGGTATAGTAGTCTTGTACCAGCTCGGCAAGGGTGATGCCCTGGTTGACGTTGCGGCGTTCGTGGGTGTTTTCTATGACAACTTCAATGGTGTTCATCTTCATTAAATTGAAAAGTGAAAAATGAAAACTGAAAGATGAAAACTTGAATCTCTCTGGTATGAATCTGCCCCCAGCTAAGCGGTTTCAATTTTCAATTTTCAACTTTCAATTTTCGAGAATAACGTATATTGATTTTTTTTAGTATCTTTGCAGCGCGAAAAATATGTATTATCCTTATATGAAAAAGATTGCTATCACGCTTTTACTGCTTGCTGTTCTGCCTATTGTGGCACATGCGCAGGCCGACCAAAAACTGATTAACAAGGCCCAACAGGGCGACCCCGCCGCCATGGTGAAGCTGGGCGAGTGCTACGAAAACGGTGCCGGCGTGGCTCACGACTCCACCCTTGCCCTGAAATGGTTCCAACGGGCTGCCGACCTCGGCGACTGCATGGGCTGGCTGCGCGTGTCGCGCTACTACCTCACAGGCTCGGCTGGCGTCACCAAGGACACCGCCCGCTATTTCTCCATCCGCAAGGACTGGGCCAATCAGGGCTGCCCTGATGCCATGGCAGCTCTCGGCGTGGCATACGAGTATGGTACCGGCTGCAAGGCCGACACCGCCAAGGCTCTCGAACTCTATGAGAAGGCTCTCAAGGCTGGCTCCTCATGGGCTTACGAGAACATGGGCGTGAATTGTATGAACGGCGAGATGGGCGTGCCTAAGGATGAGAAGAAGGCTGTTGCCTATTTCCAGAAGGCAATCAAGCTGGGCAATACCGATTGCTATGCCCGCTTGGCCAACTACTATGCCTACAAGAATGACTACAAGAAGGCGTGGAAATATGCCAACGAGGGAATGAAGTGGGGCGACCCCGAGGCCGCCACCTTGGCCGCACGTATGTACGGATTTGGACATGGTGTCGAACAGGACGAGGCAAAGGCAATGCATATCCTCGACTCCCTTATCCGCGAACATCACAATCTGAGTTTTACTCAGGCGTTGGCTGGTATCTACTATATGTCCGCCGACAATCTGGGTCTGCGCGACAGCAACCGCGCCATCAGCATCTGGGAGCAGGGCGACATTCAGGGCAGCTCACTCTGTCGGATGAGTCTGGGCAACCAGTATTATGGCCAGGAACGCTACGAAGAGGCTCTTGCCTACTACAAGAAGGTGGCTAACATGACTTTTGACGCTGGCAGCCAGGGAGAAGCCTGTCGGTATATCTCGGCTATGTATTACGATGGTTTAGGCTGTGAGAAGGACGAGGATCAGTCTGTGGCTTGGCTCAAACGCGGTGTCGAGAAGTTCCACGACTCCGACTGCGCCATGGCTCTCGCCTCTTATTACGAGGATAAAGAGGATCTGGCACAAGCCGCCAAATACTGCCGTTTGGCCGACCAGTACGGCGACACCAACGCCATGGTCGCCTTGGGGCGCCTTTATGCCAACAAGGGCAACAACGATATGGCTGTCGACTGTTTCCAAAAGGTGATTGACCGCGGGCAAGCCGACGGCTACTACTGGATGGCCATGCTCTACGACGCTCAGAATGATGCCAAGACCTGCAACGACTATCTCTTCAAGGGCGATAAGAAGGGCGACCCCAGCTGTGCCGCGGCACTCGGCACCATCTACGAGAACGGCCTCGACGGCTACAAGGTCGACTATAAGAAGGCTGCCAAGTACTACGAGAAGTCCGGCAACTCTAAGGCTCTCTACCGCCTTGGTGTTATGTATCTCGACGGCAACATTGGCAAGCAGAAGGAGAAAGATATTGCCACAGGCCTCTCTTATGTCCAACAGTCAGCCGACCAAGGCTATATCGATGCCCTTTACGCCATGGGCTACTTCTATGAGACGGGCCGCTATGTCGACACTGTCGACCATTTCAAGGCGGTGAAATACTTCCAAACCCTCGCCGACAATGGCATCCCGGCCGGCCTGTTTAAGATGGGTCTCTACCACGAGTTGGGCGACGGAGGCATCGAGGCCGACTCCGCCAAGGCGATTGAATATTATCAGAAGGCTGCCGACCAAGGTTATGGCGAGGCTATGTGCTACCTCGGCGACTTTTACCGCATAGGTCGTTATATGCCTCTCGACCAGGCCAAGGCTTTCGAACTCTACAACCAAGCCCACGAGTCGGGCGAGGAGATGGGCACCTACTACGTAGGACGCTCCTATCTCGAGGGGTGCGGTGTCGATGTCGACACCACCGCCGCCATCTCCTATCTCAAGGCTGCCGCCCACATGGGAGTCGGCAATGCCGCTTACCGAATCGCCGAAATGTACAACTACGGCCAGGGCGGTCTGGAGGCTGATGCCGACAGCGCCATCACCTATTATTTTATGGGTCACGAGAACGGAAGTGGCGATGCCAGCTACTTTATCGGCCGTCAGCTCCTTAACGAGGAAGCATACGACAAGGCTATCGACTATCTCTATGTGGGTGCCAAGCGGGGCAATGTCGACGCCATGGTCACCTTTGCTATCTGTCTGCAACGCGGTATCGGAATGAAAGAGGCCGACCCCAAATCAGCTTATCAGATATTCGAGAACGTGGCTCGTAACTATGGTGACAACCGCGCCTATACCCAGCTCGGTATCGCCTGCCTGCAGGGCAACGGCTGCCCCGAGGACGAGTCGCTCGGCAAGGCCTATCTCGACACGGCTGCCAATATGGGCAATGTCCTGGCCATGTACGACCTCGGCCTGTGTTACCTCAATGGGTATGGATGTCTGGTCGACACTGCCCTCGCCATCTCATGGCTCGAAAAGGCTGCCGACAACGAGAAGATTGAGGCTATCAACGAGTTGGGCGACGTGTATGAGGCTCAGGGAGACTTCAAGAACGCTGTCCTCTATTACGAAAAGGGCGTCACCATGGGCAGCCTCGAGAGCTACTGCAACCTCGGCTACTGTTATGAGTCGGGCCAGGGTGTGGTACTCAACTCCAAGAAGGCCTACGACCTCTATATGTATGCTGCCGAGAAGGGTTATCCCCGTGCTCTGATGAACGTGGCCAGCTGCTACCTCAACGGTATCTATGTCGAACCCAACGCCGCCGAGGCACTCAATTGGCTCATCAAAGCCGCCGATGCCGGCAATGTGAAAGCCATGTACTACTGTGGTTCTATCCTAGAAAATGGCGAGGACGGTGTTCCCGTCGACCTCAAGAAGGCTAAGGCTTGGTACAAAAAGGCCGCCGCCGCTGGCTATGCCCCTGCCGCTGCCGCGCTTGGCCGCATGAAATAGCCCCTTACTTCAAGGTAACCTCTAAAAAATGCCCTGCAAGGGCATAAGGGATTTCTATAAAACACCTCGGAGAGGTGTGACCATTAAGGTGACTTCTATTAATTGCCTCGAAGTGGCAAACTCTCAATAACCCCGCACTTATAGTGTGGGGTATATCAAGTAGATATAGATTAGCGTGCTGGAGGCACGCGCTCTCAAAATCGATTTAATAGAACCCCTCTTAATAACACCGTACAAGCAATGTACGGTGTCGCGACCGAATGGGAGCAACATCGTATATTGCGCAGTGCGGTGATAATCAAGGAACAATAAACTGCGTCTCGAAGAGACGCGACATGGAGACTATTTGGCAGAAATCAGTCGTACTTTATACTAGAGCGATACAAATAGCACTCTGCAAGGGCAATACCGTAAATTCTAATTTTAGAGCCTACTTTAAAGGAAATTCAGCTTTGAGGGTGACTGTCCTTCCGTCAGGTAGCAGCACCCTCACGTTGTCTATATACAGTGTCTCGTCGCGCCGTGCCTTCGACAACATGTCGCGGGCCTCGGACGAGAGCCGGCTCCCCGTCACCTCGATAGGTACGTTGAACCACCCCGAGCGATTCAAGTCGTACCCCAACACCACCGGTTCCTCCAGTGGCAGGTTCAAGTTCTCAAACTGCGCTTTCACCTGGATATAGCCTTTGTTGATCAAGTCGTCCAACGCCACCGTGTCGCCCTGTCTCACATAACCCATATACAACACCGGGTTGGGGAGGGTCACCACTCGGTAGCGTACCATTCCACGGCTGCGGGTGCGCTGGGGGTCGATGCGCTCGTCCACATGCACCGTGATAGTCCCGGTGCTGTCCTTCGGACGCACGATCATGTCGTTGCTGTTGCTCCCGTCCGGGTCGCGATGCAGAAAAGCCTTATCCTCCCCGATGCTCACCACGATGTCCTTAGGCAGCAGACCCGGCACCGAGACCGACATCGGATTGTCCACATTGTAATACACATAGTCCAGCCGTGTGAGTGCCACCACTGCTCGGTCGTATTGTCCCCTCGCCGGCTCCGCTATCCCTATCAGAACAGCCACCACCGCCACTCCCCAAAAACACAAGTCCTTTTTCATATTATTATATATTGTATTTATATTACTATTTACTATAGTCACTATAGCTACTATATATTATATAACGCCCCATCCCACTTTTTATTGCCCACCCCCATCCAACCCCTGGCCTTCATCCCAGCATGCCTTTAGCTTTCAATCCTGCCACAATCTCTTCCAGGAAGCTCCTTTTTCGCTTCCCGAAGTGAAAAAGGAGGGAAAAAGGGGCGG
>CAMYZD010000006.1 GCA_947303735.1 uncultured Bacteroidales bacterium
GTTGACGGACATGATATTGAAGGATGCACGGCAGAATGCAGCCATGTTTATGGAGTTGCTGCTGCGTGAGAACGGATTCACGAATGTGAAAGTTACTTTTCAGCAAAAGGGGCAGCAGCGCGCCACAGCTGGCAATAAAAACGCAAAAACTATTGTATGATGGAAGAAATACAGAATATAGGCCAGCCAGAGGATAATCCAGAGGTGGAAGTAAAGGAATTAGTGTCAGAGACAGAAACCGCAGAGGAACAACCTGAACAGGAACCGAAAGATGCTCCTGAGGAGGAGTCTGTGGAGAAAGATAAGGGGAGGCTCAGCGTGTTGTGGAAGGCCCTAAAAGAATTCCTGATAAAGAAGAAAAGCATAGTATTGTATGTGGCATTGGCACTTGTGGCAGTAGGGGTGGTATTATTTATCATTCATAGGAATGAGGTGGGAAAGAACCGCTATGAGTCGTTGGTGCAGACCATCACCGAGAT
Source organism: uncultured Bacteroidales bacterium (assembly GCA_947303735.1). Lineage (GTDB taxonomy): Bacteria > Bacteroidota > Bacteroidia > Bacteroidales > P3 > Colimorpha. The sequence goes on from CAMYZD010000006.1 coordinate 480, forward strand.
GAAGCGAATATCAGAGTTTTGCACGGCCAACTATATCGGTGAGGTGATGATTCAGGATGAGGAGAAGCATTTTTTGAACCATAAGAGTATAGTCTTGATTGTGCGAGGAAAGGTAAGAATGGGCTTTGACCTCTCTAAGATGGAGACTAAGGTGGTGAACGACTCTACTATCAACCTCATACTGCCACAGGTACAGATACTTGACATTATTACTAACCCATCAGATATACGCACATTCAGTGAGAAAGGAAGTTGGTCGCACGAGAGGGTCACGATTACTAAGAATGCCGCACGAGCCAAACTATTGGAATTGGTGATGGAGGAGAATCTGCTGGCTATTGCTGAGGATAATGGGAAACGACAGCTGGAGGCCATTTTCTCGTCGTTTGGCTTTAAGCGTGTGAACATAGACTTTGTGGTCGACTCGACAGGTGCTGAGAACCTAGCGATAGTGGGCGATTCGGTGTCTGAAAATGCTACAACACTCTTCTCTCATTGAGGACTTTTTTTGAATGTGTTAACGTGTGAATGCGTTAATGTGTGAGTCTTTGACTAACGAATTAAACTTTTGGCTCTTATGCTATAATTGACTGATTTTTCAACAGCATCGAAGATGCTGAATAATAATAACCCCATACAAGAAACCGTTAGGTTTCGCAGTATGGGGTCAGAGATAACCCTACCACTCAGCGTCCCGAAGGGACGCGACAATGAGAAAGGTTGATAAATATTAGTCATACTTTATACTAGAGCGTTATTATTTTGGCTCAGGTCTGTTGTTAGACTGATTTTCCAACAGCCTCGGAGAGAAGCGACATGGGAACTATTGGGCAAAAATCAGTCATTTTTTTTGCCATTCGAATTTTTCTTAGTATCTTTGTATGGTCAAAAATGGCAAATAGAAAATAACGGAGTATTAACTAAAAAACTGATATATAGAATATTGGATTAAAACTTTAGGAATTAAAAGACATATTATATAAGCGTTTTTGCTTTCTAATTGACACCTCGAAATCCGGAAAATTTCATGTGCATACAATAGAAACTTAGCGCTCACGGTTTTTCCGTGAGTTCTTTTGTATGCACAGGGTCTTTCCGGAACCTCGAGGAATAAAAGAAGTTCACGGATTTTTTTTTATATCTTATTTTTGACCCTTTTTATTCACATAAACAAGTTTAAAAATGAAAGAAAAACTTCAGAAATCCAGCTACATTGCGCCCTCGGTGAGGGTGATTCAGGCTGCTGTTGAAGACGGTTTTGGACTCTCCATCCGTCCCGATGTTCCAAATGCTAATCCCTCTTCTGTCGGCACCACTATGTTGGGCAGCGGCAGCTGGGACTAATCCACTAAAAAGAAAGGACACTCTATGAAAAAAATCTCTATCCTTTGTGCTGCCCTGGCCCTGCTGGCCACGGTGAGCAGCTGTAAGAAAGACCAAGAGACCGTCACCCTCGGTGCAGTCATTGACCAGAATGCCAAAGTGTATGTCGACGACCATCTGCCCAGCTGGGAGAATGGTGACCAGATGGTTATCAACGATGACACTTACGCCATTACTGCAGCCAGTGGCGGCAACGGCCAGATTAACAATGTGACCGCTGCACGCTCCTACCGTGCCATATATCCTGCCAGTATCGTAGCTTCGGGTAGCAACATTACAGGTAGCCCTTCGGTTCCCGTCACCCTGCCTGCCACTCAGGCCTACGCCCTGGTGGGTAGCCACCAGCGTTGCGAACTGCCCATGGGTGCCTACCTCACTAGCGGCAATACCTTGATGTTCCGCAATCTCTGCTCCGTAGTGCGCGTAACGGTCAACAACCAGACCAATGACGCCCTTGATGTCACCAGCATCACCATCGCTGCCGACAATGCCATCCTCAGCGGCGACGGCACCGCCACTATTGCTGGGCAGGCCGACGATGCCATCGTCATGTCTGCCATGGGCGGCCATGAGGTGACCCTGGCCAAGTCCGACAACACCGCCATGGAGACCCTCTCTGCGGGCAATGGCACGGCGGTTTTCGATATCGTGGTCCCCGCCTTTGCCACAGCCGACAATGTCACCATCACCGTCAGCACAGCCGACGGCTACCAGGAGTTTGTCAAGACCAACGTCACTCTGGCCAACAGCACCGTCACCACCGTCACGGCCAATGTGAACCAACTGATTCCCTTCTCGTATGCTTATCTGGTTAACGGTAGTACATTTAGTGCTGCCATCCCCACTACTGCCAACGCAGTCCGTTTCGAGTACAGCAATACTTCGGTTACTTCGGGCACTCTGCTTTCCACCGCCAATTCGCCCTATCCCATCTATGGCAATCTGGCTTCCGATGGCACTTGGGTGGTCTCCACGGCTGCCAGCACTATTTATGCTAATGCGAATTGCTTTCAGATGTTTACCAATGATATTAATGGTGGTGCTAGTATGGGACCCATTACCGATCACATTACCACAATTGATTTTGGAAGTGGGTTCAACACTTCACGGGTGACAGAGATGGGTGGAATGTTTATGTACTGTAGTAGACTTACATCATTGGATCTCTCGAACTTCAACACTTCAAGTGTGACAGATATGTATGAAATGTTTTGGGGCTGTAGCGGACTTACCTCATTGGATGTCTCAAGCTTCAACACTTCAAATGTGACAAATATGTACGGTATGTTTTATGGCTGTAGCGGACTTACCTCATTGGATCTCTCGAACTTTAACACTTCAAGTGTGACAAATATGGCCAGTATGTTTGATTATTGTACTGGACTAACCTCCTTGGATGTCTTAAGCTTTAACACTTCAAATGTGACAAACATGCACGGTATGTTTAATGGCTGTAGCGGACTTACCTCCTTGGATGTCTCGAACTTCAACACTTCAAGTGTGACAGATATGTACTACATGTTTTCCTGGTGTGAAGGACTTACCTCCTTGGATGTCTCGAACTTCAACACTTCAAGTGTGACAGATATGACCGAAATGTTTTCGGGCTGTATCGGACTTACCTCCTTGGATCTCTCGAACTTCAACACTTCAAGTGTTATAAATATGGCCAGTATGTTTTCGTACTGCATCAGGTTGAGCTCCTTGAATCTTTACAATTTTGACATGAGCAACACTACTGACCGCAGTTATATGTGCAGCGCCCTTGCAACTTACTCCGGATCCTGCACCATCACCTGCCCCACGGCAGTTAGAACCGTATTGGAGAGCAGCACGGGTCTCCCCACCAGCGGGGTGACTTTCACTTGGATTACCCACTAAGGTACTAAGGATTGTTTTTTCTTTCCCTTGCAAAGGCCGGCTCCGATTCGTGGGTCGGCCTTTTGCTTGCTCGGTTTGGTCCATTGGGGTGGGTTACCTCATAGGACTCTCTTTATTCCATTTTTTTTTCGTATCTTTGCAGATTAAATAAATTGAACAGACTTTATTATGGCTGAAGATAACAATAGTATAATTCAAGAGGTTACAAACGAAGAATATAAATGGGGTTTTGTAACCGATATTGACACAGATACCATTGGCAAGGGACTTAACGAGGATGTGGTACGCCTCATCTCGAAGAAAAAGAATGAGCCCGACTGGCTACTGGAGTTTCGCTTGAAGGCTTTCCGTAAATGGCAGACGATGAAGGAGCCCGATTGGGCGCACCTGCAGTACGACAAGGTGGATTATCAAGATATTATTTACTATGCCGCACCAAAGCAGAAGGAGTTGAAGAAGAGCATGGACGAGGTGGACCCAGAGTTGTTGGCCACCTTCGATAAATTGGGTATTCCCCTGCGTGAACAGAAACAGCTGGCAGGCGTGGCATACGATGCTATTATGGACTCGGTGTCGGTGAAGACCACTTCGCAGAAGATGCTGGAAGAGAAGGGTATTCTGTTCTGCCCCATCAGTGAGGCGGTGCAAAAGTATCCTGACCTTGTGAAGCAATATTTGGGGTCGGTAGTGCCGATAGGCGACAACTTCTTTGCCGCGTTGAATTCGGCAGTGTTTAGCGACGGGTCGTTCTGCTATATTCCCAAAGGAGTGCGCTGCCCCGTGGAGCTCTCGAGCTATTTCCGCATCAACGCCCGAGGCACAGGCCAATTTGAACGTACGTTGATAGTGGCCGATGAGGAGGCCTACGTGAGCTATATGGAGGGCTGCACAGCCCCCCAGCGCGACGAGAACCAGCTGCATGCCGCCATTGTGGAGATTGTGGCGTTGAAGGATGCCGAGGTGAAGTACAGCACAGTGCAGAACTGGTACCCTGGCGACAAGGACGGCAAGGGGGGAATCTATAATTTTGTTACCAAGCGTGGCATCTGCAAGGGGTCGCATAGCAAGATCTCATGGACCCAGGTGGAGACGGGTAGCGCGGTGACGTGGAAGTACCCCAGCTGCATCCTGCAGGGCGACGACAGCACGGCAGAGTTCTACAGCGTGGCCGTCACCAACAACTACCAGCAAGCCGACACAGGCACCAAGATGATTCACATAGGCAAGAACACGCACAGCACTATCATGTCGAAGGGCATCAGCGCGGGACACAGCCACAACAGCTATCGCGGCTTGGTGCAGATAAACAAGAGTGCGGAGAATGCCCGCAATTTCTCGCAGTGCGACTCCTTGTTGCTGGGCGACACCTGTGGTGCACATACATGGCCCTATATCAAGGCGAACAACAGCACCGCCATATTGGAACATGAGGCTACAACGTCGAAGATTTCGGAAGACCAGCTCTTCTACTGCCAGCAGCGTGGCATCTCGCCCGAGAGTGCCGTGGGCCTGATAGTGAACGGTTATGCTAAGGATGTCTTGAGGAAACTTCCTATGGAGTTTGCCGTTGAGGCGCAGAAACTGCTGAGCATCTCGCTGGAAGGCAGCGTGGGATGATGCTTTTGAAGTAAGAAGTATGAACTAAGAACTAAGAAGTTGTGCGGCAGCCAACTTTCAACATTCAACTTTTAAGAAGATGGGGCGCAAACTATCGATGGAAGAGTTGCACCGCATTTCGGTGCAGGAGTTCAAGGAGGCGGAAAAACTGCCACTGACGGTGGTGCTCGACAATGTGCGCAGCCAGAACAATATCGGCTCGGTGTTTCGCACGGGCGATGCCTTTCGTGTGGAACGTATCTGTCTGTGTGGTATCTGTTCTACTCCGCCACATCGCGATATACACAAGACCGCCCTCGGTGCCGAGGATAGTGTGGATTGGACTTATTATGAGGAGACCGCCGATTGTGTTCGCGAACTGAAGACTCTAGGCTATAAGGTCTATGCTATAGAGCAGGTGGACGACAGCATTAAGCTGGATAACCTTTCAGTTCTTAATTCTCAATTCTCAATTCTCAATTCAAAGATGGCCATAGTCTTCGGCAACGAGGTGGAGGGGGTCCAGGACGAGTTGTTGCCCTTATGCGACGGCAGCATCGAAATCCCCCAGCAGGGCACCAAGCATTCGCTGAACGTGAGTTGTGCCGCCGCCATCGTGATGTGGGAACTGTTTAAAGAACTAAGAATTAAGAAGTAAGAGTTAAGAAGTGTCTGCCTCACGCATTCTTAGCTCTTACTTGTTACTTTTTCCTTGTTGTCATTTTTTGCCCATTTCAAATAAGTTGATGCGGACTCCCACGCATGCGAAGTGAGGGGATATGGAGTTATTGTCGTATTTCAGGTTGCGGATTATGGGGTTGACGCTATATTCGGCATAAAAGCCTAGTGTGCCATAGTTGATGCTCAAACGGGCGGAGAGGTTGAGAAGGTTGTAAGGCAGGTCTTTCGTGTAGGCGTTGTCGATGGTCAGCTCGGTGGTCTCGTGATGATAGTTTTGCGCTAGTTTGTGGCCGAACGAGAACCATGGGACGAGTTCCAGCTGAACGTTAAACCGGTGTCTTGACGGGAATGGAAAGTAGGTGAAATGTAGAGGGATGCCTACTGTGTGCATGTAGGCCGATGTGTTCCATATCCCCGCCGAGTCGGAGGTGGCGGTGGACAGGTTGTTGTCGCTGGCGGAATAGGAGACAAGGGGCGACTTGAACTGCGGTGAGTAGAATCCGTACTGGATACCAAATCCTGCTGCGATATGGTCATCCATATAGAGCGAATAGCCTATCTTTGCCCCGTAGTTTGTTAAGGTCGACATTCTGTTTGGATAGATAGGATTTATTGTTGTATTCATTGCTGTGTTCATTGCTGTATTCATGCCTGTCGAGTGCCAGAACGACGTGCCAAAATAATAGTCAATGAATACCCTGTAGTCGGGGCCGTATTTCCTTATGCCGCTTACCCTTTTGGTGTTGTCCTTTTTCGGGTTGTAGCAGTCGTATGTAATATGACCCTTGGTGTTGGCCTTTCCTTTGTAGACGACCACACCGTTGTCTTCGATGTCGAAGGTGAGCAGATATTCGGCACTGTCCTTTCCTGCCGTAGTGCCCACGTAGAGCGTTCTGTTGTCTGCCGCCGCTGTGGTTGTCAGCCGGTTGCCCTCAATGACCACCAGCCGGGCTGTGTCGTTTCGTTTCTCCCCCTTATAGGCCACCCAGTTGCAAGTGTCGTGTTCCAGACGTACGATGCTGCTTCCTTTTACCACTAGGTGGTTGATTTCCTGTTTGAGGTCTTGGCGGAAGGTGTACGTTTGTGCTGCCGCCATGCTTGCTATTGCCGCAAAGGCAATTGTAAGGATTGTTCTTTTCATGTTATGATAGGTATTGGTTGTTATACTGATTAATGGGATTCGGCCAGTTCGTTGCTTCCCGACTTTGGTGCGAATATGTTGTATACAAAGTCTTCAAATTCGAGTCTGCGGTTTTCAAGGTTCCTTCTAATCTTCATGGCCAGATAGGTGAAGGGGGGCGTGTCCGACGGTTTGGCATGGGGTACCACCCTGGCCAGGTCGTCCACCATGATTATCTCGTTCACTTCGGCAAGCTGAGCGCTCGTCACTATGATATGGCCAACAGGGGCTTGTTCTTCGGTGGGCATCGGGTGAGTAGGAGCCTCGGTGCGCTGTACCGGCTCTATGGTCTCGGTGGTGGGTTTCTGTTGTGTTTCTATGGTATGCTCTGGAAGTAACGGCTGCTTTTGCGATGACTTGATGTTGGCCTTGGCGATGATTGCCGCAGGCTGTTCGTGGTTCAGGTGCGGGGTCTCTTCCTGAAGTGGTGTGATGGTACCGGACGCATCGGGCGTTATTTGGGCTACAGTCTCCGTTCCCTCTATTCGCTGCGGAATGGCCAGATAAGCCCCGTAACCTAGGGCCAGCACCACACAAGCAGCAGCTGCCCAACGCCAGAAGGACGTGACGGTGTGGCGTTTGCGGGTAGGAGGCTCGGCAGTCACTATAAAGGTTGGGTCATAGTATTGTTCCATCTCCTCGCGTATGTCGGGGTGCTGCAGCAAGAACCGTTCCACCTCGGTGCGTGTGCTGCTGTCCAATTCGCCTTCTTGGTAAAGGAAAAGGTAGCTTTCGTAATTCTCAAGAGTTATCATATCGCGTATTGTTTTATTGTGTTCAACTTGATGTATGCTTTCTTAAGATTGATGCGGGCACGGTAGAGAATGCCTGTTACTTGCGATTCTTCAAGTCCCGTCATTTGGGCTATTTCTTGGTATTTGTAGCCCTCGATATCTTTCATCAGCAGTATGGCGCGATGCTGGTCGGGCAGTTGTGCGAGGGCTAGCTGCATGGCATCGTGCAGCTCAAAGTTGTCGTGCTGGCTGTACCACTGCTCGCCGGCCAGTTCGGGCATCCGCTCACGGAAACGCACTTCGTGACGGTGGATGTCTACCAGTTCACGGTACATCACGCGAATCATATAGCCCTTTGCCTTGTCTGGCTCTACATCCTCACGGTGTGTCCACAGCTCCACGAGTGCATCCTGCACCACGTCCCACGCGCTGTCGCCGTCACCCGTGTAACGCACAGCGTAGCGGTACAAATCCTCTCGGCACTGTTGGGCAATATGTGAGTATTCGCGTTCAGTCATCTTCTGTCATTTTCCTAATAAACGTACAACACCCCCAAAATATTCGCCAACAATGAAAAAAAAGAGACAGACATCAGAAAAGAGGTCTGCCTCATGGTGGTGTGGAATTGCCAACGGTGGCTTATTGCTTGATAACGCGACGCACAGTGTTTCCCTTCTGTAGGGATATACGCAGAGCATAAGTGCCAGTTGGCAAATGGGTGAGGTCGAGTTGGTTGGTGTTGACAAACGTGCCGACCAGGCGGCCAGAGTTGTCGTATGCCTCCACTTTCAAGACCCCTTCGACATCGATGGTGAGCTTGCCAGTGGTGGGGTTGGGGTAGATGGTGATACCGTCAAGGTCGGTCACATCGGCAATGCCAACGTTGGTAATGGTCAGCTGCAGTACCACAATGCTGTCGCAGCCTGCCTCGGTCTGGCCTTCATAGATATATTCGCCACTCTCGGTGTAGGTCTCACCGTTCCATTCGTATTGGTTAACTCCTGTGTCAACCACGGTGTCGTGGCTGCTGTAGTTGATGGTGAGGTGCAGGGTGACGGTGCTGTCGCAGCCTACTGAATTGAGAGTTGAGAATTGAGAATTGAGAGTTGATGCGGTGTACGTGCTGTCGTGCCACGTGTAGCTGTCGCAGGCGGTGATGTTCTCGGTGGCGTTAGTGCTGTAGTTGATGGTGAGGTGGAGGGTGATGGTGCTGTCACAACCTACGGAATTGGTGGTAGTATAGGTGGACGTGTTGGTAGAGGTGGTATAAGTGCTGTCGTGCCAAGTGTAGCTGTCGCAGGCGGTGATACTTTCCGTGCTTGATGTGCTATTGTTGATAGTCAAATGGAGTGTAATTGTGCTATCGCATCCAACTGTGTTATTGGTAGTATAGGTAGGCGTGTTGGTGGAGGTGGTATAGGCAGTACCATGCCAAGTGTAGCTGTCACATGCGGTGATGTCCTCGGTAGCAGTAGTACTATTGTTGATAGTCAGATGGAGTGTAATTGTACTGTCGCAGCCAACGCTGTTGGTGGTAGTATAGGTAGGCGTGTTGGTAGAGGTGGTGTAGGCCGTCCCATGCCAAGTATAGCTGTCGCAAGCGGTGATACTCTCCGTGCTTGATGTGCTGTTATTGATGGTCAGATGCAGGGTGACGGTACTGTCGCAGCCTACTGAATTGAGAGTTGAGAATTGGGAATTGAGAGTGGAGGCGGTGTACGTGCTGTCGTGCCAGGTGTAGCTGTCGCAGGCGGTGATAGTTTCAATAGCAGAGGTGCTGTTGTTGATAGTCAGGTGCAGAGTGACGGTACTGTCACAGCCTGCAGAATTGAGGGTTGAATAGTTGGGTGTGTTAGTTGAGGCAGTGTAGGCAGTGCCATGCCATGTGTAGTTGTCGCATGCGGTGATGGCCTCGGTAGCGGTAGTACTGTTGTTGATAGTCAAGTACAGCGTGACCGTGCTGTCGCAGCCAACGCTGTTGGTGGTAGTATAGGTGGGCGTGTTGGTGGAGGAAGTGTAGGCAGTGCCATGCCACGTGTAGCTGTCACAAGCAGTCTGAGTCTCAATGGTAGTGGTGCTATTATTGATTGTCAGGTGGAGGGTAACAGTGCTGTCGCAACCAGTGGGATTGGTAGTGCTATAGGTAGGCGTGTTGGTAGAGGCAGTGTAGGCAGTGCCATGCCATGTGTATGTGTCGCAGGCGGTGACGGTTTCGGTTGTATATATTCCGTCAACGATGGTTAGTTGCAGGGTGATAAGGCTGTCACAACCTATATTGTTGGTCAGGCTAAGCATTCGAGTGGTGTCGGTAGTGTAGGTTTGTCCGTCGACCCACGTGTAGGGGTGACAGGTGGTCACTTGTTGTATGTTTTGGGTCGATTGTTTCACTGTAAGGTGCAAACGATAAATGCTGTCGCAACCTCCAGGAACCACACCTGCAATACTGTCGTTGTAGATTCCGCTGGCGGTCAGCATCTGTCCATGCCAATAGTGACTGTCGCAAGCTGTAACGATTCGGGTGGTCATGCGGTCGACACAACTGCTGCTCCACACAGCATAGAGTGTCTGGTTGGAAGTGAGTGAAACAATGTCTTCGTCGGAGTATGCTATCGTGTCATCGCCTGCAGTGAAGCTCCACCCAGCGAAGAAATAGCCATCGCGAGTGTAGGCGCAGGGGTTCAGCACGGTATTGTCACCGTCGCAGACTTGTTGTAGAGCCATCGTGCCCGTGCCACCGTTGGCGACGAACGTGATGGTATGGGAAGGCTTGACATAAAGGTGCAGATTGACTAGGCTGTCACATCCATTTGAGTTGAGAGTTGAAAGTTGGAAATTAGAAGTGCCAGTGTTGCTTGTCGCGGAGGCGAGTATGTTGAATCCGTTAGCTGTATAGGCGTTGTTGGGACAGACAGTGTCGTAGAGGTCGATAGAGTCGATGTTGGCTACAGCGGTGGAGGTGAGTGTGATGGCATCATGTACCACGATGGTGGTGTCGGCAGTGAGGGGTGAGTTGTTTAGCATGAATGAGATGTTGCTATAGCAAGGGGAAGAGGAGAGATGGATGTCGAGGGTGTCGAAATGACTGGCAGAGTCGAGGACTACTTCGTTGCTGTGCAGCACCTCGATGGTGGTGCCGTCGGCAGCGGTGACGGTGACGGGATAGCGTATCAGTTCCATCTCGGCCACGAGGGCTGTGTTCTGTTCTAACACAAGGGAGAGCGAGGTGTCGGTGTCTTGGGGTATGCCTGCGGATGTCCAACGTTTCAGGCGGTAGCCTTCGATGGGATGTAGGGAGAGTTGCGCAGTGTCGCCTTGGGCGTAGCTGCCAGTACCGGTGATGGTGGCAGCATTGGCAGGGGTGACGGTGGCGAGCAGTTGCACCATTGTGTTGCCGAAGAGGGTGTCGGGTGTGGCTTTCATTGGCTCGATATTACCCACATAGTCCTCGCCAAGAGAGAAGAATGTATATTGGATATTAGGCAGTTTTTCTACGACGGCAGTGTCGCCTATCATGTAGCGGCCTGCCAGACGGTAGGCGCTACGGCCCTCGGTGTAGTAGAGACGGTAGGCTGTAATGCCGGTGGCATCGTCGGTGCCGCTAAAGGCTATATAGAGGCTGTCGGCCGTTTCCTGCACCACCTCCATGCTACTGGTAGGCGGAACGGCATCGACTGCATTCACCCAGCGGTTGGTGACGATGGGCTCGTTAATATCGAAGACGATGGTGGCTTGGGCGTGGATGCTGTCGCCGGTGTGGCAGAGGGCGGTCTTAGGCTTGATGCTGAAAGTGACGAAGCCCTCGCCCGCATGGGTGGAGTCGTTGATGGCTAGGAATCCGCGGTTTGTCTCAGTAGGAGCTATGCCAGTGATGGGGTCGATGCTAGAGAATATCCAGAACGCCTCGCCGCTGACGATGTCAATGCCCGCTACCACGTCAACGTAGAGGTTCATCTCGTCGCGGAGGTCAAGACGGGTCTGATAGCTCAGTGGGTTGCCTTCGACAGAGAAAATATGACTGCCGAAGCCGAAGGAGCCCACAGCAAAGTCCGCCATATTCATCAGCCGGTCGAGCTTCAGCCGCACCGATACCACCTGTGCTGCAGCCGTAGCAAGTTCAGGGTCGTTCTCGAAATAGATGGTGTATTGCATCCGCTGCTCTGCTGAAATCCACCGCACCGTGTCACCTATGGAAGTGAACGACATAAAGGCTGTGGGACCGACAATCTCATTGGGGTCGCAAGATGTTACTACATCGATCATAATGGTGTCGGTAGGTGTTGAAGATGTATCAAAAGTGATGTCATGGTATAAACGATCTTGGTATCCTCCTGGCGGTGAGCATTGATTATTTGCTTTCAGGGTGAAGGGAGGCTTGGTTGATTTATATGTCATAGTAGAATATTGCCCAAAGGCTGTTGAGCAGCAAAATAAAGCTATGAATGGAAGGATATGATTTAGTCTAATTTTCATTTTCATATATTAAGAATAGTATAATATGTTAATTACGATTGATCATTAATTAATACCAATTGCTTAAATCCATATGCCATCCGATAGGACCCAATAAAGAATACAATGATTTAAAATTTGGATTCCTTATTTCGATTTTGCCTCGAGGGTGAAGAAAAAAGTTCAAAGGATGGTATCGTAACATATGTAGTATTTCGAATCTTGTAATATTAGTTTTGATATTTGGTTTTTCGTTGAGATGAAATCTTTTTATAGTTCCATTTGATATCGATGATGGATTAAATACAATTGCTTGTCTACCAGTAGCATAAGCATTTGCAATAGCCATTCCTCCTCCTAAGGAATGTCCGACATGTGTGAGCTCACAATCGCCAACTAGTCTATCCAGTATTTTAGCATTATAAATCGATAAATCATACTGAGTAGAGTATAATCCTAATCCTTGTTGGATGTTATTTATCATGTCATTACCCAAAATATTATCAGTGCCTTGTGTAACATATGCAAACTCCAATTGTCCGTTCTCGTTAATTCGGCTAAATACATTAGATTTAAAACCACTTTTATTATCATTGAGGATTAGATTCGAATCAAAACGATGGTCAATGTTCCAACCAGTACCTTCTAGAACGCTAGGATTTTGTCCATATACAGCAGTAGCCATTCTCGCTGCAGCCCCATTTGTTGGTATTTCACCACTCATGTCAATATAAAATGTTGGATTATTAATTAGGAACTCATAAGAATTCATTCCATCTACATACATCAGCGGGTCATGCTGCATAAAGCGTCCATGAGTAGGATGCATTGTGCGGGCGCGATAATAGTATTGCCCTGTTTCGTAGTCGTATTCACGTCCTGTGAAGAGGATGGTGTTGCCGATGGAGGAGGTTTGGATGACAGAACCTGTAGCGGTGTAGATGGTAGGGGTACCGTAGGGGTCATAGTCGTAGGTCTCTACAAGTGCGCCGGTGCTATTGGTGATAGCCATGACGCTGCCGAGGTGGTTCTTGTGGTAGAAGTAGTCCTGGCCGTTGCGGCGCATGGAGAGGATATCGTCGATGCCATTGCCATAGATGTAGGAGATTAACTCCTGTCCAGAGGGAACGTTGGCACATTGCTCTTCTATACATTGCACGCCACGGTAATAGTATTGAGTGGTTTCGGAAGGGGTGACTTTGCGGATACGGCGATTGAGGGCATCATATAAATAGCGGGCAGTATGGCCGTTGTCGACACCAACCATGCGGTTGTTGTAGTTGTATTGGTAGGTGTGCCTGCCATCATTGGTCAGATTGCCGTTGCCGTTGTATTGTATAGACTGCCCACCGACGTTGGTGTAGCCGTTTGTGTTGTTGTGAGCGTATGAAGTAGTGGTGCCGTTGGCAGTAACGTTTGTGCGGTTGCCGAGGGCGTCGAGGGTGAACTGCACCTGCCGCAGCGGGTTGGGGATAACACCTGAATTGTTGGCTGAGCCACGGCGGAAAGTGGAGAGGCGATGGAGGGCGTCGTAGCTATAGGTCTCACTGTGATTGGGACGGAGGGCGTCGATGCGGGAGAGGATATTGCCGGCGGGGTCGTAGGAATAACTATAATTGAGAATTGAGAATTGAGAATTGAGAGACGAGATATTGGTTAACCGATTGGCGGCATCGTAGGAGAAGGTGGTGCGGTCGCCATTGCCGTAAGTGCGGGAGGCAATGTAGTCAGTGGGGAGGTAGGTGAAGGTGGCTATCGTGTCGCCATCGGACACTATTTGACTAAGGCGGTTGCGGAGGTCGTATTGTTCTGTTACTTGTCGACCACTGGGGTAGGTGATGTTGATTTTTCCTTGGCGAGTGTCGTAGGTGTAGTTGAGAGTTGAAAGTAGAGAGTTGAAAGTTGATAGCGTCTGCTCCGACAGGACTTGTCCGTTAGCATCGTATGTGAAAGTGATGTTGGCGTTGGGATTGTTGGCGGTAAGAACATTGCCAAGTAGGTCGTAAGTGTATCGATCGCTGCTGCCGTCGGGGTAGGTTCGGGAGAGGAGGTTGCCGTTGGCATCGTAGGTCATCAGTGTCAGGTTGCCTGCTTCATCTTTTTGTCGAATAAGATTGCCTGTGGCATCGTACCAAAACTGTTGGGTCTTGCCATTGGCAAAGGTGATGGTAGAGAGTTGTCCGGCGGCATCGTATTGGTAATATGTCTGCTGGTTGAGGGCATCGGTGACGGATGCTAGTTTGCTATCGGCGGTATAGGTATAGGTGGTGACGTTGTTGAGGGCGTCGGTCTCGGTGAGCAGTTGCCCGACGGCATCGTAAGTGTAGGTCGTGGTGTTGCCGTTGGCATCGGTATGGGTGAGCATATTACCTGAGAGGTCGTATGTGAAATGTTCACTATTGCCCAAAGGGTCTGTAATTTGAGTAAGACGACCTAATGCGTCGTATGTGCTGTGGGTGGTATCGCCTTTGGCATCTACAACAGCAATGGGGTTGTCCGAGGCATCGTATATCGTTGTTTGTATTACTCCATATTGATCGGACATCTGAATAGGACGGGAGAGGGCATCGTAGGTATAGGAGATTTCTTCTCCGTTGGGTAAGGCAACCCCAACGATGTTTCCTGCAGCGTCATAGCTGTATTGGGTACTATCGCCCATTGCATCGGTGGCGAGAGTAACTTGGTTGCGGTCGTTGTACTGCAGGTGGACAGTATGATGCTGGGCATTCTCGATCTGAGTGGTGCTACCTTTGGCATTGTATGTATAAGAAGTTGTGCCGTTTCTGGCATCGGTTATTCGAGTAGTTCGGTTCATGGCATCGTAGTGTGAGGTGATGCGGTGTTGCATAGGGTCGATGACAGTGACAATATTGCTTCGCGCATCGTATGTAAGGGATGTGGTATTGTTCAGAGGGTCGGTAATGGCAGTGATACGTTGTAGTTGGTCGTAGTTGAACCGCCGTACGGCACCAGAAGGGGAAATGATAGAAGTGATGTTGCCGTAGCTATTATGATTTGTAGTAACGCTATGGTTTAGAGGGTCGGTGGTAGTGGTGAGATTGCCTTGAGAGTCATATGTAAAGGTAGTGGTGTGGTTGAGAGCATCAGTTGCAGTCACCACTTGGCCGTGGCTGTTGTAGGAGAAATGGGTATTGCTGCCCATAGGACCACTGATAGAGATAAGGTTGCCATGGGAATCATAAGAGAAAGTGTATTGGTGATGAAGCTTGTCAGTATAAGTAGCGATATTGTTATATCCGTCAGTGGTGTAGGTGTAGGTTTCGGTGTTGTTTAACGGGTCGGTGAGGGAAAGCATATTGCCGTTAGCATCGTAGGTGTAGGTGGTGACATTGCCGTTGGCATCTTCGCTACGGATGACATTATTATTGTTGTCGTATGCCAGCTTGGTGGAATAGCCACAACAATTGCCCACCTTTTCGATGACACGCCCTTCTTCGTCCCAACGGTAGGTGGTGAATTGGTTGTGACCTAGAGCCTCGTCGGGTGATAAGGAATCAGTTAACGATAGCGTGCCATCCATGTAGTCAATTATTATTGTTTGGCGCGAAATCTGGTCGTAGCGGATACTTTTATCGTAGATATAATGGTGTGATTGCAAGTTTTCACATACACTGACACGGTGAATTTGACTGTCTTCGTTGTATGTAAAGAGGGTGCTATAGCCTGCCTCGTCGGTAAAGCGACCAAGGCGGTTAAAGCTATCGTGACCGTAGTGTATAGAGCCACCCATAGGGTTGGTGACACTTTCGAGGTTGCCAAAAAAGTCGTAGGAATAATGCCATTGACGGTTGTCGAAAGTGGTAGTGATAGAGGTAAGCATATTATCCGTCCAGTTTAGAATAATGCCGCGTCCGTTGCCATCGTTGATGGCGGTGAGATGCCCAGAAGAGTATAAGAAGTTGAGAACGTTGTTGTTCCGATCTTTAATTTGTGTAACTTTTCTGGTAGTGACATCGCTGAAAATATATTCGGTGCCCTCCTTGGTGGTGAGCCTATAGCCGCCACTTGCAATAGATGTAAGCGTATTGAATATGCCGACAGGGGCATTAAATGTATTGTAGCTATCGGCAGCATAGAAGTCGCTCTGCCCATCGCCCGTCAAGATGGTGACACCATGTGGGGATTCGAAGTATTGATATTCGTAGCCGAGGCTCCAACCCCAACCATAACCAAAGTTGGCTCTGTTGGAAGAGCTGTTATAGTAAAATACCACCTCCAAAGGCATATTGCGGGTGGGAATGCTGAGGTCGGCACGTTGGCAGAAGAGTACCCCATTGTAGCTGTTGACCCAAAAGCCATTGGGACAGGATATTTTGGGGTGGATGACATTCTGAGAATTGAGAGTCGAGAATTGGAGATTGAGAATAATAAATCCGGCAATAATGATTATACGTTTCATATTCTTCATTTTTTATTCAATACGACGGCGGACGATAGGATAGTATTTGAGGACGATGCGGTTAGAGTTAGTTGCTTTCACATATATTGTTTTTGAGGCATGATATCCAGGACGCATGATGCTGGGGTCGACCCCCTCTTCAGCAGTGGAGAAGGAAAGTTCTGTACGCTCTTCGGAAAGACCGGAGGGCGTAAAACTAATGGGATGACCGTTTTCACTGACGATTATTAGTCCAGAAATGTCTAAGTTGGTGGTACCGTTGTTACTATATTCTATTGTAATGGAAATAAAGTTACCTAAGAGTACCGTTGAGGGAGCTATAGTATTAACCGTCAATTCAGCAGGTAGCCATTGTCCGACAATAAATGCATTTTCTTTAATAGCGATAGCACCTCCGGGTAGTTCGGCTTCTACGTTGTATATGCCTGGGGGAAGATTTGTGAGGTCGAAAGTGACATAGTTTTCAATGGAGGAATTGAACTTGATTTTTTGTGTTGGGGTAGAAGCTTCATTAGAAGTAAGACGGAAGTCCATCACGCTGTCGAAACTGGTACCGATGACTTGCGTTGTCACTCTGCCTGTGTTGGATCCAATATGAGTATTGAGATTCAATATCTCAAGGTCATTGATTTTGGCTAGCAAGGTAATGGGTTGTGATCTTTTAGTGGTGGTAGAGGCTGTTGCTAGAATGTAGTAGTTGCCTTGTTGTAGTATAGGAACTAAGATTTGTAGTTCTGTGGCATAGGGGATGAAAGTAGAATAGTCGTAATGTGTAGTAGTTGGCATGTATCCGTAGGCAAGATAAATGCCGTTAAAGGCATTAGCGGCATCAGTGCCAAGAGAGAGTGTGAGTGTTCGTCCAGCAAATTCCTGCCCCACTTCCATGCGATATAATGCTTGACTATTGGAACGCATGGTCAGATGTTCGGGGTGTTCAATGATAAGAGTAGGAAGGGTTACTTTTGTGGTGGCTATGCTATTGTTCAGATTATTGTTGTACGAGATTTCGTTGAACGCTCGCATAATGTTTGAACGGACAATGACATAGTAATCGCCAGAGACGACTCCGTTCACTATACAGGTTGTTGTACATTGATGGCTAGCATATGGTTGCAAGTCGCATGAGTAAGTGTATTCACCAATCATAATATCATTGTTGTCGTAGTAAGCATCAGAGGAAAGGTAGATACCGTCTTTGATAAAGCCGTGGACAGGGTTTTCGCCTATATTCTGTACCATCCAATTAACATTAATAGTACTACCAGCAATGGCCGAAGAGTCGGCTTCAATATGGGTGATAATGAGGTCGCATGGTTGAGAAGGTAGAATGTATAAGGGACGTATCATATAGTTGTTGTATCCATTATTATGTTCTCGGATGGTGTTGGTAGCGTTTGTGATTATACGGAGTGCCTTAGACTCGATAATATTATCGGGGATGGATACATAGATTGAATCTGTATAACTTTCCCCAACAGCAAGACTGCGGTATTGAGTTTTGGAAGCTAATCCTTGGTCATTGCAAATAATAGTATCAATCCATGAAGCATTGATGATGTCGGCATCACCATCGTTGTTGACGGAATAGTATATTATACAGCCTTGACGCTGGCCAACAGTATCATCTGCAACTAGCGAGGTGACATGCAAGTCGGGTTGGGGGGCTAGAGTGGTAGTTATTGGACGGATAAGGGTATTGTTGCTACGAGTCTGTTCAAAGCATTTTGAATCAGCATTGGTAGTAGTGATAAAGTATAGATTGCCCGAGATGGAATGAGGCATAACTACGCGGTGGGTGACTGTATATGAGCTATCGGACAGGGCTGAGAGGCGAACCAAAGTTGAGGAAAGTGTTATGTCATTATAGGATGATATAGTATCAGATGATAGTGTGATTTTGTCCTTCCATTTGATATTTGACGCATCTGAGCTCCAATTAAGTCGTTCCATATATCCTGTAGCATCAGTGAAGGACTCAGGAGAGGTCTGAACAGCAGAAGCAAAAGAAGGATTTGCTATACCTACAGTCCATGCGATAGTAATTGTATCGCCTGTTGTGCAAGCTGTTGGAGTGTTTATGTCCATCAAAGAAAGATCGAAAGTAGTGGGGACTACATATCGGGTGAAAGTAATGGTGTTGTTGTCCTCACTGAGTTCTTGTATTCGATTAGTGGCATCAATGTTAAGAGAGAAAGTTAAATTACCATGTAAATAAGGAGGTATCTTTATGGTTTGGATATAATGTAGGGTGTCGCCTACAGGAAGTGATATATTGCCGATGGGGTAGGGAGTAATTTGCGTTAGGACAGGGCACCATAGAAGTTCTGTATACAGAGAAGATAGGCAAGGGCTACTTGTAATATTGGCAACACGATAGTCTGTAGTTTCTCCATTGTTTACAATATCATACGAGATAGTGACAGGCTGTCCAGCATACATGGTGTCGGGAATATTGGCATTGCATAACACTAGGTCTGGCAATGGACGGTGGCAGATATGATAAGGACCGGACTTAAGCATGTTGTTCAGTAGGCTTGCCTCAGATACGGAACCATTGGGATTGACAACAACGAACACATAGTAGTCTCCGTCAGTGATACTATTGGAGAAATACAATTGCGATAAAGATACAACTTGTTGTGATTCGGCTAAAGCCGAAGTGTATTTGGCTGTGGTAGAAATCTCTTGGGCAGTAGTGGTGTTGAAAATAGAATCGGTGGAATAATAGACTTGATAATTGAGGTTACCGATATAATCTTTATGTCCGATATTATTCAATGTAAATGACAAGTTTGGAGAATGACCAGTAACAATGGTGTCTGGCAGTTGGATGTTAGATAAGGTAAAATCGGGATGGTAAATAGTCACAGTTATGGGACCGAGCGTTTGTGTATTGTTGTATTCACTCATGTATTCGAAAATGTTGTGATAGGCATCTGTCTCAACAATTAAATATAACAATTGCGAAACCTGTATATCGTTGGGAATAGGATAATTACGTTGAATAGAGTAACTTTCGTCAGGAGAAAGAGTGCCTAGATTGAAGAAATAGCTTCCAATTAATATATGGAAACCAGAATCAGAGATTGAAGGTGTTGTTGAGAGATAGATTTGGTCATACCATAAATTGGTTGATGGCACAGATATACCTACATTTGATACAGTATATGATATTTGGAAAGAGTCTTGGTTATTGGCAACAGATGGGGCGTATAGGGAACTGACAACTAAATCAGCTGTTAAAATGGATACTAGAATAGGACTAGAAACTTGTCTATTATTATCATCGTTAGTGTATTCAAATACATTGTAGTTTGCATCAGTTATTATAATAATATATAAGTTCTGGGTTGTCTGTAAATTGGATCGTATATAGTTTCTTTGGATAGTATAGCTTTGGCCTGGGGAAAGCCCTCCATTATGAGAAATGTTACCTATAAGCCAATGGGAACCAGAATCAGAGAGAGAAGGTGTTGTAGATAGGTAGATGTAATCAACCCAATTATTAACGTTTGGTTCACCCAATCCTGCATTTGTAATAGTATAAGATATGGTGAAAGTATCTCGATTGTTTATAGAAGATGGGACATTGATAGAACTGACCACTAAATCAGCAGGAGGGGTGAGAAAGATGTTAACTGTATCTGAACGAGACGTGTTATTGTTGCGGTCTTGTTCATATTCATTATCGTCAATGTTGGTTTTAACAAAAAAGTAGGCATCTCCGTGCCAAGTGAGAGGTACGGTGCCAGAAAACGTGGTTTGATAGGAAGAATCTGGAGCAAGTATGTCTGTCTCATCGTGCCACACGCTGGCTATTTGCATAGCAGAATTATTGAAATATGGAGTGGTGGATACATAGAGAACATCTCGCCAACCACTGGAGCGTGTGGGAACATTACCAATATTGGTAATCGTAGCAGTAACAGAGACTTGGCTGCCAGAATAGAAATTGTTGGGATAGACGATGTTGGTTACTTCTAAATCTGGTAGAGGAGGTGTTGTTACTTGAACTACCTTCATATTGAAATTGTCATGTTGATAGTATCCAGAATCAACGATAGCATGATAACTATCCCTTTCACTCAATTCGACGACAGCGTTATTAATATTATAATCAGATGCAGCATAGAATGGTGGAGGATTGAACGAGCCAAGTTCTGTATTATAGGGGAATTGTATGTCAATCGCATTTTGTGCATCGGTTAGTAGGAATAGATAATAAGACCCACCCTCATGACGTAAAGGAAGCGAAAAAGTGGCAGTTCGAGTATAACTCTCGCCAGTATCTAGTGCACTGACATTGTCCCAGCTGCCTAACTGCTGGCAATAGTTTGAATTGGTGACATGAGGTTGGCTGGATAAGAATAGTCTATCGCTCCAGGTTGTTCCTGTAGGGGTAGCAGCAGTACCTTCATTCTTTATAGTCCAAGAAACGCTAAAGTCCTCCCCGGGAACAATTGCGGAGTGGCTCAAAGCAGTGACATGCAATTCAGGAAGGCTTTCATTTGAACAATTTGGGTCTTCGTATAAAAAACTTGAAATGCCATAATCCAACCATGTGCTATCGTATATAGAAGTACTGCCACAAGGAATAATAATTGGAGCGTTTCCGTCAAATGTATTGTATGAGATGATAGGAGGTATAGTGTCTATCATTGTTATGCTGTTCAATTGGCACCCCCAAAAAGCCCAATCAGAGATGGTATCGACAGAGGTGTCAATCTCTAAATCTTCGACCAAATCATCCCATACAGATCCTATTCGTAACTGAAAAGTATTACACCATTCTTCACCGAAATAGATGCTACACCAATTGTTGATTGTTGAAGAATAGAAAATTTCAATAGGTGCTTGGTAATAATATGTATTATTACGATAAAAGGCGTACCAACCGATATATGTGGTTGTGCTGGGTAATTCCACGTATTGTAAATTTGAACAATCATAAAAAGCCCCGGCACCTATGGACTCTATTCCCTCGGGAATGTATACATATTGTATATTATTGCATTGATAAAATGCGTTGTAACCAATATTGAGTACATTACTATCTATATTTACCTCAGATATACTATGACAATTGGCAAAAGCGTAATCGTCTATTTCTGTTACATGGTAGGTAATGCCATTATGTTCAACTATGTTAGGGATATAAAGATTACCTGTTGGTTTCCTATGTCCTGTCCAATATGAGTAGGTATAAGCGCCAGTTTCTTCATCATATCCATATTCATCATATTCAAGTGGGTGAACAATGGACACAGTGCTGTCGCCTGTTATTTTGTAATACAAGGTATCACCGCATAGTTCTTCCCAATCCTCAATGACATCATTCCATACCCAGTAGCAGTCCCAGTCATTATTAGTAAAATCCCAGAAATCATAGTAAGGGCATTCACCTTCTTGGATATAATGAAAATAGCTGTTCCACGAACTGCCTTCATACGCGGAACTACTATGGCAGGGAACGGTTAGTGTATTCCAATAATCTATATTTTGGAATGCACCATAATCAAGTGTTGGAGGGATTTCTCTATTGATTGTGACATCCGACAGTTGGTTACAACCTGAGAATGCGTAATTAGAAATATAGTTGAGATTATTTCCTATGATCAATGTCTGTAAATAAGTGCATCCAGCGAAAGCATGACTGCCTATGTTGTTAACACTATTGGGGATTGTTACGCTTGTTAATGCTGAATTGTTGTTAAAAGCATAATTATCAATTCCAACAACTCTATACATTATGTCCTCATGGATAACAGTTGATGGAATTACAAGATTACCTGATGGTTGTGTGTATCCGTACCAATAGGATTCATCAACATTGATATTTGTAGGTAAAGGATGTACTACATTGACTTCGTCAGAGTGCCAAGATTCTTCCACGTATTTGTAATATAGAGTATCACCGTTAGAGGTAATAGACCAGAAATCGAAAATAGGAGGACATCCTTGGTTTTCTATTAGATTGGAGAACAGATAGTGCCACGCTTCATAGTAGTTATTCATGGTGCCACATGGGATGACAACAGGAATGGTTGATGAGACACCATCAAAGGCATCATAGTCCAAGTAGGGAGGGTAGACACATAATAGGATGATGGAATCAATGCCACCACATCCGTAAAAAGCGGATTCGGCAATGTAATTAATGTTCTCAAGTCCTTGAATAGTTGTAATGCTGTCACATCCAGCAAAGGCCTGTTCATTAATAGATGTGACGATATATGTGGTGTCATTGTGGATGACTGTGGCAGGTATCACAACATCACCAGAGGGTTTGGTGTACCCATACCAAAAAGAGTGCTCTGTATTGTTGTTGATGGCTAAGGGGTGTACGATTGTTGCTTCATAATCATATGCTTTGTAATATAATGTGTCGCCACTTGGAGAAATAGACCAGAAGTCGAATAACGTGTTAGAGAAGGGAGGGCAGCCCTCTGTTTCTTGGATATTAGGAAATATGTCGAACCATCCATTATTATAGTACTCAGCTATGCTTCTGCAAGGGATAATAACTGGGATGTCGGGTGAGACCCCTTCAAATGAGTATTCATCAAAATAAGGAGGATTCTCGCAGAGAAGGATGACAGAATCGATGCTGCTACATCCGTAGAATGCGGCATTGCCGATGCTCCAGATAGAATCGAGACCTCTTACGGTTGTGATGCTGTCGCAATAGGCAAAGGCATAATCTCCTATAGCAGCAACTCTATATGTGTTGCCATTGTAGGTGACAGAACCGGGTATTTGAACAAGACCAGATGGTTTGGAGAATCCGTACCAATAGGACTCTTCTTCATTGAAATTGTATGCTAATGGATGTACGAGGGTAACACTGGTGGAATCATCTTCTAATCCTATTTTGTAATACAATGTGTCTCCGCTGGTAGTTATTGCCCAAAAATCATAGAAGGGAGGGCAACTATCGGTTTCTTGAATATTGGAGAAAATGTCGCCCCACTGGTAGCGGGTATAGTGATTTGTATATGTATATACAGGCATTGCCCCGCATGGGACAATGATCTGTGCATCCATGGGAACGCCCTCAAATGCAGACGATCCTAAAAATGGGGGATTGCTACATAGAAGAGTTATTGTGTCTATGTTATTGCAACCCCAAAAAGCCCATGGCATTATTGTTGATACAGAGTCGGGAATAATGATAGAAGTGAGTCCGTGACAATTCATAAAGGCATAATTACCAATGGAGTTGACAGAACGTGGAATAGTAGTAGACTGGCAACCTACAATAAGATTGTTGGATGCTGTTTGAATAATGGCATTGCAATTGTTTCTGCTATCATACCATGGGTTGCCACTTGAGACAGAAATAGAGGTTAAATCGCCGCATCCAGCAAAAGCGGCATCTCCGATGTAGGTGATAGAGTTGGGTATTGTGATGGAAGAGAGGCTGTCGCACATGAAGAATGCCAGTTGTGAGATGGTTGTGACAGTGTTGGGTATAACAGTAGAGCGGCATCCTAAAAGGATACTATTTGATGAGGTTTCGATAATAGCATTACAATTATCTCTGCTATCATATACAGGATTACCTTCTGAAACAGAGATGGAGGTCAGCCCTCCACATCTGCCAAAAGAGAAAGAACCGATATTTGTGACAGAGTCTGATATGAAAATGGATGTCAGCCTCTTGCAGCCAAAGAAGGAAAAAGAACCTATCTGAAATGGTGTATTGGGGAAGGTTACAGAGGTAAGACTGTCGCAGAACATAAAGGCCATTTCAATTCCCCTAACGGTATATGTCGTATCATTATATGTGACAGTTGCGGGTATTGTCAAATTTCCTGATGGGGCAGAAAATCCATTCCATCCTATGGGCGTGCTGAACTCGCCGAATAGCAAGTCTATCTCGGAATTAATATGAGAGTATAATGAATTAATATTGGGAGGTCCAATAGCGACCTGTGCGCTGTCAATAATGTAGTAATAGAGGGTTTGCCCTGTTGGAGCGGTGGCACTGAAAGAGTATTCATTTTGTGCAGAGGCTGCTCCCAAACAGTAGATCAGCACCAATGTAAGGGTGAGTAGTCGTTTTCTCATAGCGTTATGTTCAGTTTTAGGTCTTTCGATTTATTTGTACTATTGTTAGAATGTCTTGAGTTTTCTTGCCTTATGTTGATTATCCCCATTTGAGAAGTGAAAATGTAATTATGCAAAGTTACATTTTTTTTTCATAATAGAAAGGAAAAAGTGCATTTGTTTGTTAGAATTTAATAATAAGGAGGGGTTGCGCACAATAACATCAGAGGTGACGATGTCCAAAGTAGAAATAAGAGAGTGTTCCTAAACTGCTGGAATACATTTTAGAGAATAGGAATAAATATAGAGCGATGGAAATTAGTGTCTTTTATGTAGGAGGGTTATGATTGTGGTCCGTGGTATTATTGGCACTCGGCAGTTGTCTTCTCGAGGAAAAGTGTTGGGAGTATAATTGCATATTCTTGTTGGTCATCATGTGCTTTCCATAGTACGATAAAAGTGGCTTCGGCTTCGGCGACGTGGTAGCCTTTGGTTTGTAGTTGGGCTATGCGTTCGCGCATGGTGTTGGAGAGGTAGGCAACGTAGTCGCCATGAGGGGTGACGAAGTATCCATTAGAATAGCGAAGGGGTGATCCGTCGCGAATGGGAAGGATGAGGTCTTGCTTGTCCTTGAAGTAATCTAGGTATACGTCTTTGTGAGTGAGTGGAATAGAGATGCGGGGCGTGTATCCATTGATAGGGGAGTGGACGATGGGAGTGGCGAACGTGTTGAATAAGGTGATATCGGTGTGAATGACTAGGTTGTGTTTGGCGCGGGTGATACCTACGTAGAGTGTGCGCAGGCGGTCGGGGTCAATGTTGGAAAAATCGGTAAGGATTAGATGGACGGTGTCGAATTCGCGGCCTTTGGCTTTATGAATGGTAGAGACGAAAACGGTGGTGTCGTCGGTGGCGATAAAGTCTTCGATGTTAGATTCGGCAAGATATTCTGTGAGGTCGCTGCGGTAGAGTGTACGGTGTGTGGCCTCGAAGTCGGCACAGAAGTGCAGTAGGATGTCGAGACAACTGCTTTCGCGGAAGGTGTCAATGGTGTGCTGTTTGGCTTGTTTCCACAGTGTCAAGGGTATGGTGCTGCCCGTTTCGGCTGATAGGCCTGTAAGGAAGTGTCGCACGATGAGAAGGTTGTAGAATGAGAACCCACGCATGGATTGGATGAGTCTAGGGTGAAGCCCACGACTGCGGAGTTGGTGGGCAGCGAGCAGTGCCTGTTCGTTGGTGAGAGTGAGAACGGCAGTGGTACCTTGTGGCTGTATAGAGGCGATGACCTGAGGAATGATGGATGCGGGGGAGTAGCAGTGTAGGGCGACATTGCCCTCAGTGGTGGCGACAGACTGGATGGGTGTCTGCTTCATTCGGTCGGGCAGTAGGGTGGCAAATTGGTTTGAGAGGTGTGTGATAGATTGGTCGCTGCGGTAGTTGTCGGTCATTTCGTAGAGGGTGGCCTCGTATTGGTCAACTAAAGCACGGAGGTGAGCGGAGTCGGAGCCACGAAAACGGTAAATGTTTTGGTCGTCGTCGCCCACGGCTATGACGCGCATCTCTTCATTGCGAAGCATCAAAGCCTGGAGAAGACGGTATTCGTTGTCCCCCATGTCCTGCGCCTCGTCGATGACCAGCACGGTTTTGGCAATCTTAGATTCTTCCATTTCACCACTTTCGATCATTTCAGCAGCACGTAGCACGATATTGCCAAACTCTTCTTGGTCGGCCAGCTGCCCTAGGATGTCGAAACTGAAGGAGTGGAATGTCTTGATGTCGACAAAGTGAGCGGCATTCCCCACGAGCTCCATTAGGCGCTTTTTGAACTCGGTGGCAGCAGAACGAGAGAAGGTGAGCATGAGTAACTGCTCATGTTTCACGTCTTCGAGTAGCAGTAGTGATGCTAGTTTGTGTACTAGCAGACGGGTTTTGCCGCTGCCGGGTCCTGCGGCAACTACGATGTATTTTGATTGCTTATCGTTGACAATCTTTAGCTGCAGTGGAGAGAGCTCTCCAAAGAGTTTGTTGTATTTACCGGGTGTGATGTTTTGGTTTATCTCGGTAGAACGCCCCTCTTTAAAGTATTTGGATATGAACTTTCGATAGTCTATGGTGAAGTAGTCATTGACGAATTGGAGGGCGGCATCGTAGTCGCGTACCATGAGGTTGGCATATTCGCCCACAATGTGTATTTGCTGTATGCGCTGCTTGTAGAACTCGTCGAGCATGCGGTATTGCTCTTTGCCGTAGTGTGTGCGGCGTTCGGCTATACGATGCAGTTGCATGGTGTTATATACTACTAGGAATCCTCCCTCAATTTTGAGTAGTTTGGTCTTTGTAAGATAGAGTAATGCCTCCTCAAAGTCGGCGACCGAAGGAGGGTTATCTTTCTCGAAGAGAAGTTCACTTTGGATATACTTTTGCAGAAGGTCGACTAGCGAGAATGATACAGCTTCGTCCTTTTTGTTGGTGGCAGTTAGTTGTGAGATGATAAAACGACAGATGGAGGCACGCCTTTGATAGCGAGCGGCAATAGTATCAGGTGGAGCCTGTAGATGTAGTAATACGTAGCCAGAGGCTGCGTGTTCCTCTTTGTGGATATAGTCTTTGAGGGCCAAGAAATAGAGTAGTGTGCGCAAGGAACGTGTAGTACAATGTTTATGTCCCGCCGATTGCGCCTCTTGGTTCAGCTGCTTGTAGTTGAGATGGCAGGTGTTCTCACTAAGGTGTGAGAGGATAAATTGCTCGAGGTGCAAGGTCGAGTCAAGTTTGCGCAGAGTTGAGTCTTTGCCTAGCCAAGCTATCATGTCGCGACTGTCAGCTAGGATGCCCTCCTGCCGCATGAGATTGACATTGCGGATGACTGTTTCTTTGCTCATGCCAAGTATGTCAGCTAAATAGTCGATGCGGCTTTCGGCCTCGTCGCTGGAGGTAGTGGCTCGTTTGCTGATGAGCGAGCGGATGATGCGGGCAGCCTCTTCGCGTGAGGTGTCGTCGAAGAGTGGTGAAATGGTGAGGCGATGGCGTGCTTCGTTCATGTTAGCGACGGTGATGCCGGTGGCAAAGACATGGGGGACATTGTTACCACGTCGCAGATAACCAGCCTCTTCTAAGGCGGAGATGGCTGCTTTGACTCGGGTTTCTATGTCGTAAACCTCTTCGTTCCAGCCTGCCTGACGAGCTATCTCTAGTGGAGAGCAACTCACCTTGTCGAATTTGGTTGTGAGGTCGCGTACGGCTCGCCATACTTGTTGTATCTCGCTGATGCTTAGCTTTGACTGGTTGAGGAGGATGAAGTGTTTGTCGAGGTCGTTATCGGAGTATAGTACGTAGCAGTTAGCCTGCATTACAGGGTCGCGTCCTGCACGGCCAGCTTCTTGAAGGTAGTTCTCGAGCGAGTCGCTGATGTCGAAATGTATGACCAGCCCCACATCCTTCTTGTCAACTCCCATGCCGAAAGCCGAGGTGGCGACAATGACTTGTGTTTCGCCTGACATAAAGGCATTTTGGTTCTTTACTTTATCTGCAGCCTCCATCTTGCCGTTGAAAGGAAGGGCGCGTATACCGTCGGCACAAAGATGGCCGGCAATCTCAGTAGTGCGACGCGTGCGGGAAACATAGACGATGGTAGGGCAGCGGTGACCGAGGATGAGATGGCGGAGTTGGTTGTATTTGTCTTCGTTGGTGTCGGCATGGATGACACTGTAGCGGAGGTTTTTACGCTCGGATTTTGCTGCAAAGACCTTAAGGGTGAGCCCTAATTTGTTGTGGAAATAGTCACATATGTCGCTTATTACCTTTTGTTTGGCGGTAGCAGTGAAACAAGAGACAGCTATGGAATGGCGTTGCTGTTTCTGCTCTTGTAAAAGGCGGATGAAGTCGCCGATATATAGGTAGTCGACTCGGAAATCGTGTCCCCAGGCCGAGAAGCAGTGTGCTTCGTCTATGACAAAGCGGACTACGTTGCGACCCATCAGTAGGCGCTCGATTGTTTTGGAACGCAGCATCTCAGGTGCGATATAGAGCAGATTGGCCCTACCGTCAGCTACCTGCTCTATGGCAGATGCCCGCTCAATAGGATCCAGCAATCCGTTGATAGTGACGGCGTCAGTGATACCACGTTCGGAGAGGTTGTCGACTTGGTCTTTCATCAAAGATTGCAAAGGAGAGATGACTACGGTTAGCCCGTGAGTGTTTCGCCCTGCCATTAGGGCTGGCAGTTGGAAGGTGAGTGATTTGCCTCCTCCTGTAGGAAAGATGGTGAGCAACGACTCGCCACGTATGGCCGATTCGACAGCCTGCTGTTGCATGGGCACATCATCGAAGGTGCGAAACTCGTTGAATCCGAAGAAGTCCTTCAGCCCTTGGTGTGCATCGAGACGCTGTCTACAATATTCACAATTTCCGCAGGGCGTGTTGCAAAGAAAGTTCATCACATTCGCCACTTTGGGGTAGTTGCGAATAACCCAAGGAGGAGTGAGTGACATCAAGTCGTCGGCTCCAATAACTGCCAAGCTGTATGCCAATTCGATGGGATATTGATGTGCCACGGCTAGGATATTGGCATGATGGCATATCTTATTTTCGTATTCAGGGAGAATCCCATTGTGGACAAACAATAATTGTGTTAGACTGGGTGGAGTGCCCCCGTTGGTGAATAATTGGGTGTCACAGTGATAGCGCGACAGGTATTGGAAAAAGCCGCGAAACTGAGGAGAGCCAGATAACAAATGGTAATAGATAGACTGTCGAGAGGGACTGAGTTGTTGCCATGCTGCTACTTCGTCGTGGAAGAGGTCACGTGACTTGAGTGCATCGTTGACAGGATTGTTCAATTCATCGACTTGCAGTTTATCATCCTTTACCAAGTGGTGATAGGGTTTTCGGGGAAATAGTAAGGGTGAGAGGTATAGTGTGTCGACTATGCAGTGGTGGCTTTCTAGATTAAGGTTGGTGAGATATTTAAGATCATGACCAATGATATTGTGCCCGCAAATAATGTCACAATTCTCGATAAACGTAAGGAACTCTCTCTCTGAATGGGTGTGAAGTACGGCACCGTCGTCGCGAATAGCCCCATAGTCGGCCACTCGCTGACTACTAAGACTGACTTCGGTATCAATAAAGGCAATCACATCTACTCAAGCGTGAATTTGAAGCTGCGGTAGCGGGTTGTTGTGGAGGGGTTCTCAGTGACAATAAGTTTTTCGTTGCCAAAGTACATCAGGCGGTGGTCGTCAAGATTATCGGTGCGGTAGGTGGCAAAGAGGTTGTAGAATTGGTCAAGGAATTCTTGGGAACGGATGTCGATAAGGAGTTCGTAGCAGAGGTCGTATTGCTTGTCGAGCTTGAAGGTGAGGCGGTAGTCGGCAGTGTTGATAATCATGATGCCGTCCACGCCGTTGCCTGCCGGCATATAGGTGATGTCGAACGCCTGACTCTCAGCTCGTTCGTTGCCTACGAATGCCCCGAGGCCTTGGATGATGTGGTGTGAATCACGTCCCAGCTGTTCGGGGATATAGTCAGCTTGTGTCTGAGCTAGGAGACACGTCGAGACTAAAAGATAAAGACTAAAAACTAAAAAAGGAGTGTGACGCATGGCGTTTTATTATATTCGTTAATTCACTAATGTGTTAATTCGTAAATCTGAATTCGTTAATGTGTTAATTCGTTAGTCAAATGATTTACACGTTAACACATTCAATAGCATTCCAGTAATAACACATTCAATTTTTTTATGCTAATCGTTCTACGATGGTGCCGATGGCCTCGCGCATGGGTTTGTGATAGTCGTTGAGGAACGTACCCAAGGGGCGGTTGGCAATGATGAGGCATACTGTCAGTGCTCTATGACCAAGGGCATTGGCAAAACCATATATGGCGGAGGTCTCCATTTCGAGGTTGGTGACCGCCACCCCGTTCCAACTGAATTCGGCCAGATGCTCGTTGAGGTCAACAATGCTGGGGGCAAGGCGTATGTTGCGTCCTTGAGGACCGTAGAATCCGGGTGCCGTGACGGTGATGCCGTGATGCATTCCCTGGGCAACCTGCTCCAGCAGATGCTCACTTCCCTTTACGCAATAGGGGGCGGCAAGCCGTGGGTCGAGCTGCATGTGGGTGGCAAAGGCCTGCTCCATGTCATGCATGAAACCTTCGTCGCCGTGGATGTAATAGTTCATGAGACCGTCCATTCCGATAGCGTATTGCGAGGCTACCAAGTTGCCACAATCGACGCTGGCTTGTAGCGACCCACAGGTGCCTATGCGTACGAGATTCAGGGTCCGGTGGGTACTGAGGGGGGTACGGGTGGAGAGGTCGAAGTTGGCGGCGGCGTCCAGCTCTGTGGCTACGATGTCGATATTGTCGCATCCCATGCCGGTCGAAAGGGCTGTGAAGCGTGTACCATGGTAGCGTCCGGTAAGGGCATGGAGCTCGCGGTTGTAGGATTCGTGTTCCACGCTGTCGAATACCTCTTTGAACATGTTCACGCGGTCGGGGTCGCCCACTAGCAGCACGTTGTCTGCTAATGTATCCCCCGTGAGGTTAATATGGTACAAGCTCCCATTAGGGGCAAGGACTAATTCGCTGGCTTTGATTGACATTGTTGAATGTGTTAAAGTGTTAATATGTTAATGTGGGAATGGGGGGAATGTGGGAATGTGTTAATGTGTTAATTGGGGAATGTCCACTAACACATTAACACATTAACACATTCACGAATCTACTTAGTTGTTAGTTCCTGGTTCTGCTGTTGTTGCCACGGCTGTTGTTTGCATTGCCGCTGCGATTATTGCTGGTGCCACGGCTGCTCGTTGCCGAACTGCGGCTGTTGCTGTTGTCGCTCTCTTTGGTATTGCTTGAGCGGCTGGAGGTGCCACTGCCACGGCTGCTGCTGTTGGTAGTGCTAGTACGGCTGTTGTTGCCGTTCTCCTTGGTCGATGAGGTGCGGCTGGTGGTGCCAGTGCCACGGCTGCTGCTGCTTTCAGAGCTTACACCCGAGCGGTTGTTAGTGTTGCCGCTTTCCTTAGTAGAGGTGGTGCGGCTACTGGTGCTGGTACCGCGGCTGCTGCCAGTCTCAGTGCTAACACCAGAGCGATTGCTGGTACTTGCACCGCGGCTGCTGCCGTTGTCAGTGCTAACACCGGAACGGTTGCTGGTGCTGGTACCGCGGCTGCTGCCGTTGTCAGTGCTAACACCGGAACGGTTGCTGGTGCTTGTACCGCGGCTGCTACCGTTGTCAGTGCTCACTCCCGAGCGGCTGCTAGTTCCGTTACCACGACCGTTGTCGTTGTTGGTGCTGGTGCCCGTGCGGCTGGTGGTGCCTGTGCCACGGTTATTGTTATTGTCGCCTCGCACTTCGCCAGTGCGGCTGGGTGCAGGCGAGGTGCTGCGGCTACCGCTTGCACGGTCGGTAGTGGTGATGGTACCTGAGCCACGCTCGCTGGTGATGCGGCTGCCGCTACGCTGTGTTGGGTCGTTCTGCACCCTCACTTGTGAACGCGAGGTGGTGATATGGCCTACAAGCGGCTCGTTGGTGTAGTGGAAGCCTCCGTTGGGGTCTATCTGATAGCCAGGGTAGCTCTGGCCTGGGGTGTAGGGTTTGGGAGGCATGGGTGCGGGATGGCTGGGATGGCGGTGGTAGTAAGGATGGTAGTGAATGTGGGGGTAGTGGCTGTAGTGCCAACCTGGACGGTGGATATCGTAGTGGTAGGTATAGTAGTACACCACAGGACGCGGGGCGCGTACAAAGGGGTTGTACGGAGGCATTGCCCACACGAAGGTGGGTCGATGGTGGGTGTACTTGAAGCGCAGGTACTGTGCCGCGCTATAGATGTTGCGATTCTGCATCAGATAGATGCACTCAAGGTCGATGGGCATGAAGATTTCCTCACCCGTGTAGGCATCGTAGCCATAAAGCCATATCTCGTAGAACGACGAGCTGATTTGCTCGGCCCATACTTCGTTGATGAGTACGTAGGTGGGCAACTCGTTCTCGTAGCCACAGTAAATCATCAACTCGTCCTGATTGTTCAGGCAGGCTACCGTGCGTGCTGCTTGGCTGTAGGTGAAATAAAGGATGTTCTCGGCTGCGACAGTCATCGTCGCCATCATCAATGCCAGTGCTAAAACTATCTTTTTCATGGCTGTGTGTGTTATTGGTCCTTTTTAGTTTAGTATTTGCAACGTATAAATAATTTTGCAAAGATACACTTTTTTTTACAATCAGCGTTCAAACAATACTGGAATTTAACATATTTGATGCTTCAACTTGCTAGGATATCGTGCCCCTTCTGTTTATTGCCCTAATCACACTGCTCCTCCCAAAAGTCGGCGTTCTTGATATTGAGGTTGTGGGGCGTGAACTTGGGATTCTTGATGCCTGCCTTTTTCTGCTGTTCGTAGTCGCGCAGTATGCGGAATGCCTTGGGCGAAAGCAATAGAATGGCGATGATGTTGATCCAAGCCATCATTCCTACGCCCATATCGCCAAGGCTCCATATAACACCAGCCTCTTTGAGACTGCCAAAAAACACGGATCCGATAAAAAGGATACGCAACAGTGTGATGATGCGGTGTTCGTCCTTTTGGGTGTCGAACAGCATCTGGTCGCGCTTCTTGGCCTCGGCCTCGTTGGAAATGTCGTAGTACTTGCCTTGAATCTTGATGCGGCGTTCACGAGCCTTACCAAAGAGGTACACTAGATTGGTCTCGGCATAGTAGTAATAAGCCATCACGGTGGTGAAGGCAAAGAAAAACAGCGTGATGCTGATGACAATGCCTCCTGCACTTTGTCCCAAAAGGGTGCCAAGAGCTGCTATTGTATATTCTACGCTGGGCTGTCCCAACTCGGCGGTTGTCGACTGTACCAGATAGCCCCCTGTGTCAGGGTCGATAATGTTGTAGCACTTGGTGGCGAGCAGCATCACCGCAGTGGCGGTGCAAACCAGCAGGGTGTCGACATAGACCGAGAACCCTTGAACCAATCCCTGTTTCACCGGATGGTCGACCTTGGCAGCCGCTGCCACGATGGGAGCTGTGCCCTGGCCTGCCTCGTTGCTGTAGATGCCCCGCTTCACGCCCCATGCCACGGCCGAGCCTACGATGCCGCCCAAGGCCTCGTGCATGCCAAAGGCACTGGTCAGCATGTCGTGAAAGGCGGCAGGTACTTCATGGATATTTACTATCAGCACTACGATACTGAGCACTATGTAGCCTATAGCCATAAAGGGTGTAACTATTTCTGCCACGGCCGAGATACGCTTCACTCCGCCCAGCACTACCAAGGCGATAAGTGCGGCGACAGCTACGCCCACCATCCAGGGGGCAATGTGGAACGTGGAGGCAAACGACATGGAGATGCTATTGCTATGGATGGGGGGCAGACAAAGGGCACAAGCTAACACTGTGAGTGTGGCAAATAAAATGGCCAGCCAACGGCAGTTTAGGCCCTTTTCGATATAGTATGCGGGGCCACCTCGCAGTTGGTTGCCATGACGTTGCTTATAGATTTGTGCCAGACAGGCTTCGGCATAGGCCGTGCCAGCCCCGAAGAAGGCAATGATCCACATCCACACGATGGCTCCAGGGCCTCCGAAGCCTATAGCCATCGCTACGCCCACAATATTGCCCGTCCCTACACGTCCCGACAAGGCGAGTGCAAAGGCTTGGAACGAGCTGATACCCTCTTTCTTGGTCTTGTCGTTTTTAAACAGCAGTCGCACCATCTCACCAAAGTGGCGTATCTGTACAAATCTGGTGCCAAATGAAAAGTATAACCCACCTAGCAGGCACAGCCCTACGAGAGGCCAACTCCACACGCAACTATTAAGAAAGGTGATAATCTCATCCATTGATAGAATATGCGTTGATTTGAAAATGCAAAGATACACAAAAAAAATGATATAGTGAGTGTTTTTATATAAAAAGAAGACCGCCCACGTTTGTGGACGGACTTCTTTGAGTCGAGGTGGCAAGGGTTGCCACCTGTTGATTGTTTACTTGCGTACAACCACACGGCGGGCAGGACGGTTGCCGACCTGGACCAGGTAGACGCCCGTGGCGGGCATCGGGATGGTCTCTTCGACGGCGGCATTGCTGCGCTGTGCTACGAGGCGGCCTACCACGTCGAAGACGCGGATGGTCTGCTGCTCGGCACCGCTGACCACGATGTTGTTGTTCTTGGTGTAGATGATAGTATTGTCTTCGACAACGTCGCGGATGCCGACATTCTCAGCGAAGAAGCAGAGCACGTCGGTGGCGGGTTCGGCGAGGACGATGGTAACGGTTGCAGTGGTGTCGTTTTCGGAATGTACACCCTGCCAGTAGTCGAAGTGGTAGCCATCGTTAGCCACAGCCTCGAGGGTGATGGTGTCACCAGTGTGGCCTTGGTAACGGTCGGAACGTTCGCCATTGATGAGCACATAGCCCCATTCGCTGTTATTGATGGTGACATCGAGAGTGGCCTCGAAGACTACCTGGTTGAAGACAGCGGTAAGGACGATGTTAGAAGTACCCATTTCGAAGGTGACGTTAGGTTCGGTATAGACAACGTTGTTGTTGATATCAACCCAGTTGACAAATTCGAAGTACTCGTCGGGAGTAGCAGTGATGGTGACCATGTCGTCTTCGTAGTAGACACCGGTACCTGTCACAGTACCGCCAGTAGTGGCGTTAAGCGTGACGGTGTGCTGCGGGTAGGCATGGAAGAGTGCGGTGTAGGTGGCATCGTGTGTGACCGTGATGGTACGAGTCAGGTTGGTGTCGCCATCGCTCCACTGCAGCAGGTAGTTGTGCAGCGCCGGTGTGGCGGTTATCGTGACTTCGGTGCCATAAGGATAGCTGCCAGAACCGGTGACGGAACCACGGGCGTTGTCGTTGGCGGCAACGGTGATGTTGTAGATGTTGATATCAAACTCTGCAGTGACGCCGATGCTCATGCCAGCCATGACGGCAGGAACCACGAAGGTGAGAGGGTTGTCGCTGGAGGAGTCGCTGAGCAGCCCAGCGCTGAGCATCCACTGGTTGAAGTGGTGGCCGGTTGCGGGCAGGGCGGTTGCATTGATGGTGTCGCCAACATTGAAGGTATAGGTGCCGGGGGCAGGATTGGTGGTACCCATGTTGGTGTCGTTGATAGTCAGGGTAACGGTCACAGGATTGTAAGCGAAGGTGGCCGTGTAGGTGGCATCGCCGGTGACTGTGATGGTGCGGGTGGCACTGGTGTTAGCATCGTTCCACTGCACGAAGTGGCAGTTGGTGGCAGCCGTGGCGGTCAATGTGGCCGTAGCGCCGTAGGTGTAGGTGCCACCACCCGTTACGGTACCCAGCAGCGTGTTGTTGGAAACAACGGTGATGGTATAGGTATCGGGTGCGAAGGTGGCAGTGTAGGTTGCATTGCTAGTCACGGTGATGGTACGTGTGGCATGGGTGTCAGCATCATTCCACTGCACGAAGTGGTAGCCGGTGGCAGGTGTGGCAGTCAGCGTAGCGGTGGTGCCGTAAGCATAGCTGCCCGAGCCAGTGACGGTGCCCATGGTAGCATCGTTGGCAGCGGCGGTGATGGTATACATGTTAGGTGCAAAGTTGGCGGTGATGTCGAAGGTTACGCCAGCCAGATATGCAGGCACAACATCGGTTATGGGGTTGGTAGTAATGGTGTCGGTGAGACCGAGAACCGAGACGGTCCAGTAGTCGAAATGGTAGCCCGTGTTGGCAACGGCATAGGCACCAATGGTGTCGCCCAAGTTGATGGTGTAGGTGCCAGGAGCAGGAATGGTGGTACCCATAGCGGTGTCGTTCACAGCAATGTTGGCGGTTACACCAGCAGGAGTTTGGGCTTCGCAACCAATGAGGTGGTAGACGGGCACATTGGTGGTAGCGGTACCGCCGGTGATTTCACCGATGGTGTAGGGCGTATTGTCGCGATAGACGTAACGAGCCATCTGGCTGCTGGCAGTGAACGACTCGAAGGAACCGCTGGAAGCCCAGCTACCATCGTTGCGATGGACAGCTACGAGGACGTTGTCGAATCCGTTCCAAGTGAAGGTGGAGTCGAAGGTGATGGTCTGCCAGTTGGTGTTGTCGTAGCTGAGGTTGCCAGAGAAGACCAGTTGGAAGTTGGTGGTATCCTGAATGAAACCGTCGCTAAGTGAAGTGGCGGTGGTGTGCATCAGGTAGATATCGCAGTTGGTGAGGTGTGAGCTACCTGCGGCGACATCGGTGGGTTTGAACTCCATACCCTTGATTTCGCCAAGACCGGTCAGACGCTCGGCGGGGATGATAACCTCGGAGTAGCTGTAGTCGTACAGGCTGTAGGCGGGGAAGTAGCTGACGGTGCTGGTGGCGCTGTCGGCATTAGCAAAGACGCTGGCGAGGTCGTCACCGCACATGATGGGCTCGGCCAAGGTGTGTGCATTCACATACACGATGGAGGCAGGGCTGCCATAGGGGCAGTAAGCCTCGACGCCGAAGGTGTAGTCGGTAGAGGCGGCAAGACCGGTGATGGTGTAGTTGGTGTCGGTGATGCCGGTGGCTACGACGGTGGTGCCGTTATAGATGGTGTAGGAGCTGCCATCGCCAGTCCAGCTGATGCTGACAGCGTTGGTGCCGAGGCTGTCGACGGTGAGTGCGGTAACAGGCAGGCAGGATGCGCCGACGGTGACGCTCACACTGTCAATCCATGCATAGTAGGCGTAGCTGCCATAGTAATGGAAGGCAATCTGAGTGGCCGTGGCAGGGATGTTAGCAGTGTAGGTCTGCACGTCGCTCTGACCAGAAGTGGTGTAGTAGTTGGTGGTCCACACGGTGTCGGTCGGAGTGATGTAGCCAAACCACAGATGGTCGCCGCTGCCGTAGGTGGCATACTCGATGCTGAGGTTGAGTGTGCTCTCGGTGCCAGTGTAGTTGAACACGGGCGAGAAGGCATACTGGTTATAGTCGTCGGCCGAGTTGTAGGAGCTGAAACGCAGGGCAATGCCATTGGTGTTGAACGTGGAGAGCTGAACGCTGTTGTTGTTGTTCATGCTGTAGGCAGTCCAGCAACCCAGTGTGGCACTGGTGGTGTCGAAGCTCTCGTAGAAGGGCAATGCAAGGGCACCGCAGGGGGTGTGCACGGTGACAGTGGCTATGCCAGAGGCATCGGTGGCGGAGCAGTCGGCCTGAACGCCAAAGGTGTAATTGGTGTTCTCGGTGAGGCCGGTGAAGGTATAGGTGTTGGCGGTGATGCCGGAGGCAGCGACCGTGTTGTTGAGATAGACAGTGTAGGTGGCACTGCTGTTGTTGCTCGTCCAGCTGATGGTGGCGCTGTTGGTGCTCAGGTTGGTGAGTTCAACAACGGGGGCAATGCAGTTGGGGCAGGGAGTATTCAGTGTGTAGAACACGGTGTCGTCGAGAGTGGAGCCGTCGGCGCAGGTATATACCGTAGCTGCGCCACCATCTTGGATGGTGAACGAAACTTCGTCGGCATAGCTGCCGGCCATCCAGCTGAATTCGACAGGATAGTTGCTGCAAACGCTATAGGTGGCAGTACCGGTGCTACCATTATCGAGGGTGAAAGTACCGATGGTGCTGTCGTTCTGCACGATGGTGATGACGCCACCATTCCAACCGTCGCCGTAGTCGTCAGTACCAGCAATGGTGATCTGGCAGGTGTTGCCGCAGCCGTCACCGGAAGCAGCGGACACATGCAGGCTGTAGTCGTGGACGATGGTCCAAGAACCAGTGGGGCAGGGATTGGCGTTGGCGGCTGCTTCGATGGAGCTGGTGTAGCTGTCGTAGTAGCTGTCGGCACCAGCGATACGCATGCGGTAGGTGCCGGCTTCCTGAGTAGCAGGAACCTCGAAGGAGGCGTTGAGGGTAGTGGGGTTGTTGTTAGGCGCAGTGCCAACATAAACCACCTCGTTGCCGTCGAAGGTGAGGTTGTTGTTCCAGTCGACCCAGACGATGGTGCCGTAGGTGTAGCCGGTGGCGTAGGTGATGGCCAGATTGACCGAGTCGCCTGCTGTTACGCCACCCACCTGTGCGCTGTAGTTGCCGTAGTAGGGCGAAGCGGTGGGACGCTGGCTGTTGTTCACAATCTCGTCGCCAGTGCCGAAGGTGACATTGGTGATACCCTGGCCGTCGACAGAGGTGGGAGCGGGCTGGCAGTATCCGGTGTAGATGCTGGCAGGAATGCTCCACGGGCTGATGTCGGCGGGGTTGCAGATAGCACGAACGTAGACGTTGTAGTTGGTTTCGGCGGTGAGACCCGTGATGGTGGCAGAAGCAGTGTTGCTGGTAACAATAGCCATAGTGTCGGGATTGGTACCAGTGCCGTAAGCCACTTCAAAGTTGTTTTGGGTATTGTCGAAAGGTGTCCAAGTAACGTTGGCAGAGCTGGCATTGATCAGCTCGGCAGTGACGCCTGTGGGAGCGGGACAGGTGGGGATGAAATCGACATTGATGTCGTCGATATAGTTGTAGCTGTAGTTGTAGGAGGCAGAGGTGATGTTGCGGAAAGCAATGTAGTGGCCGTTGCCAGTGTAGTTGGAGAAGTTGACTTCGTGATACTCAGAGGTAGAGGTGGAGGAGTTGATGATGGTGTCGACGGGCACAAAGGTGGTCTCGTCGTCGAGGTCGCTCATCACGCCCACGACCATATGGTAGTTGGAGCTGGTCTGTTTCACCCAGAAACCCAATTGCAGGGCGCTGATGTTGGTGTCGATGGCCGGCATGGCGTAGATGCAGCGGTAGTAGAGACGCAGGCTGTAGTTGCCGCTGTGGGCATTGGAACTGCTGTAGTAGATTTGCGGGAGATAAGTGTTGGATGTGATAGCCACATCGGTGTGAGCCAGTGTCCAACAGTTGGGCTCGATGCCGGTTGCGGAGGTGGTAGAGGTGGTGTAGCTGTCGAAGTTCTCGGTGTAGGGCAGCAGCGAGGAAGCTATTGCCGTGCAAAGAGTGGTGAAGGAGGCCCAGCCACTTGAGACGATATCGTCGCCGCAGGTGTAGAGTACACGGAAGTAGTAGGTGGTGTTGTCGATAAGGCCAGCGAGCAATGCCGTGTTGCCGGAAACCATAGCCATGGTGGCGGCGGTAGTGTCGTAGCCGTATTCAACGGTGTAGTTGGTCACACCAGGTATGGCAAACCACGACAGGGTGGCGCTGCTGG